>NZ_APNG01000005.1:0-225654 GCF_040361255.1 Salinisphaera sp. T5B8
CGCCGCTTCTTACACCCGCGTCCCGCTAATCTGCGATGAACCTTTTTTTATGGATGCTGGGCGGGGAACCGGTCCGGGTTCGAGCCCTTCGGTTCGACGAGCGAGCACTGCTCGCGAGAACCGGGGCGCGTAGCGCCACGGGTCCCGAAGGGGGTGAGCGTCGTCAGCCGCGAATCATCCGTAGGCGAATGCGCCTCGGGCAGCTAGATAAACCAATCCAATCAGAAATCGCCTGCATCTAAAGCTAGCTTGGTGAAGGGCAGCAGACCCGTAGCTAGTCGGAATCGGATATGTCGCGTGGCCAGATAGCCACGGCCTCGAGGCGATTACGCTACTGCCTTTTAAGGCGACGTTAGTTTTGCATCCCTCGTCGCACTGAGGGAGATCGTGCTTTGCAAACGATGCGCGGCGTGGTCGTATTCAATGACCGCGCCGTCCGGGTAGGTACGACGGCATAGGTTTGGATCGTCGGACGGCGCTGGGTGCGTGTTGCTGAATATGCCGGTGACGATCAGACCAGTAGCGGGGTCGCCGCCGGGGCTAAACAGCATGCATTGTTTGCCGTTCGTGGGCAGATTCTAGTCGCCGGTTGTACGTGCGCGGTGTTCGGGCCAAGGCAGCCATTCGGTGAGCAGGTCGCCGTCGTGAAGCGGCACGGCGCTTGCAGTGTCGACGTCGGCGATGGTGCCGACGCGCACGAGGTTATGGATGAGGCGGTAGGCGTCGGCCAGGCTTTGCATGTGCCTATGCTGACGGTGGGGCGTTGGGTGTTTGAGTTGGGGGCGCTGTTAGACGTGCACTGACAGCGGGCGCTCGATTTCTGTCAAAGTTCAGCGGGTATGCGCATAAAGGGAGACTGGTTTGGCTTGGGACAAAATCGTCGAGCGGGTCGAGAAATCAACCTTGCTTGCCACAGCGGTTTGTATTGGCACTGGGATACCGCTGATTGGCCACTTCGTATCGGAATCGCTCTTTCCGTTGCCTCCTCCGGAATTGGTATGGTTGCTGTGGCTTGTTTTCGGTACGTGCACAACGTTAGTGCTAGTCGCCGCAGGACGAAAAGCCATCGCTTGGGTGAAAAAGCACCGACAGTCTTCTCGTAAAAAGGCACAGCGCGGTGTACTTACGGAGGACCATATGATCGTACTTGTGGTTGCCGCCCATCATCATGAGAATGGTAGCTGGGATAGCGAGGAGCTTCGCCGTGAGTTGTCTCGAATGTCCGGCGAAGACTTGAACCGTTTTGACGTCATTAATTGGCTCGACGATTTATGTAAAGCCGATTATGTGACGAAATTTCTAGGCACGTACATGCTTACCGAAGAAGGTCGCCAGGCGGCAGCACGCCATAGCGCAGAAGTTCGTGCTAGTCGATCGGCATGATATGGCGCAGCACGCTGCTACGCACGAGTTCCACGTCGCCGCCAGCAAAGCCGAGTAAGCGACGGGCGGGGTAGGCAACGCGCGGGCCGTTACGGTTGACCATCGCGGTTCGGCCTTCCTGGTGGTCGCGCGCGATCTTTGCGACGCGCCCGGTGAAGCCAACGGTGAGGCCGTCGCTGTCTATTTTGATCTTCATGTATTTCGCTGTGCGAATCTCACTGGACATGGCGCGGAGTCGTATCGCGCCTTGTTTGCGGCGATTCTGGGGCTTGCGCGGGGCGTAGGGTATGCCGTCCGGGTTGCGTTGGGATTCGATCCGCTGGGCCTGGCTGCGACGGAGGTCGCGGGCGACGCGGCGGGTGAGTTGGCGGCGTTCGCTGCGGGAGAGCTTGGCGAGTAGGGGCTCGACCCAGTCTTTCAGGGCTTGGAGTTCGTCTGTCATGAGGCTTGCACCTTGCGGACCGGGCAAACAGGATAGGCTGAGCATCTGAAACGAGTGGGCCGATGAGCGTATCCGACGATCTGCGTCAGTTGATTGATGGCAGCGGCCACAACTTCCATGCCCGTGTCGCGCGTTGGTTTGTGGATAACGGCTGGGAAGTAACGATCAGTCCGTATTACATGGATCAATCGCACCAGAAGGCGCGCGAGGTCGATCTCGTGGCGGAATGGGTGTTGCCTGATAAGAGGAGACGTCCGCGGGGACTTGGCATCGGTAACTACGACGTGGGCGTTCGGCTTTTCATCGAGTGCAAGTTTGTGCCGAGCCTCACCGTGTTCTGGTTCGCGAAAAAGAAGAGAGACAATGCGCGGCGGCTCGTGAGCGCCGAGGGGCAATTTCCGAGTGACCCTCGGGAAATCGTGGTGCACCACTATCTCGACGAGTCGCTTCGCGTGGCCAAATTGTTCCAGACCAAATCTCACAAGGGTGGGCAGGCGATGTCGGAACAGCAAGATCCGTTTTACAAAGCGCTCAACCAAGTACTGCACGCGTCTTTCGCGATGCAAGGGCGGGCCGGAGATGCCTCGTTCGGCGGTAAGGTTCCGAACACGGTGCTTGAGTTTCCGGTGATTGTCTGTGGCGGGTTCGACCAACTGTATCGAGTCGATTTCTTTGGAGAAGGCGAACAAGAGCCCGAGAAAATCAACAAGAATTTCCAGCTGGAGGTTCAATACGCCTATCACGGTTCGCCCAACGAATACCGGTTGATTGATGTGGTTGATATTGATCGTCTTGACGCCTTTCAGCAGTCGATCGTCCAAGACGCGATGACCGCTTATGAGTTCAACCGCTATTGAATAATTGCTGGATGCCGTCGCTTCGAGGAACTCCATCGACATGATCGTAGGCTTTCCATTGAGCGATCAGACGATAGTCTTTAGCACCCGGGTCGCGTAGATAAATTTTCCATTGGTCTGGGCCGCATAGCGCCTCGGGGTGCGCCGGCATTCGGTGCTCGTTATGAATCTCGCTGGCGGCGCAGTCCGCGGTAGCCGCCACGCGTTCAGTGAGCGTGACGGTCAGCGCTAAGTCCCATGTTTCATTCTGCGTCGAAGCGCACGGCTTCGTCGGGCCTGAGGTCGGGCTCGTAGATGCAAAGCCAGTTCACCAGCGGAATGATGACTGTGTCGATGGCGCCGCTGTAGTCGGTAACCACGATCCGGGCCGGGGGCGAGGCCGGGGCTGCGCTCCAAAGGGGCGAGCGGCGCCGGCCGCGAGTGATCGATAAGCAAATGCACGTTAGGCCGCGGGCCTCGGCCGTGTTGTGGTTCGAGTTTGACGCTCGCCAATGGCACGTTTGTTGCTCCAATGCAGACGTGGATCGTCCATGAGACACGGACATGCGTGTGTTGCTCGTAGATCGCCATTCGGCTCGCTTGTCGACGCTTCGTGCCGTCATCGAGCAGGCCGGCTTCGAGGTCGTCGATGTGCTCGACGAGGACGCCGATCTGTATGCGGCGGTCGAACGCCATGCGCCCGATGCGATCGTGGTCGGCGCCGAGTCGCCCTCGCGCGACGTGCTCGAGGATCTGGCCACGTTCGGCGAGCGTTATCCCAAACCACTGTTGATGTTGTCTTCGAAAGACGATCGCCGGCTCATGGCGCAGGCGTCCGAGGCCGGTATCAGCGCCTATGTCATGGAGGGGCTCTCGCCCGCGCTGGTGCGCTCGCTCGTGGACGTGGCGATGCGTCAGTACCGACAGATGGAGTCGCTCAAGCGCGAACTGGCCGAAACCCGGGAAACCCTGGCTGATCGCCAGGTGGTCAATCGCGCCAAATGCCTGCTCATGGAGCGCAGCGCGATCAGCGAAAAACAGGCCTATACGCGGCTGCGCAAGACCGCCATGGACCGTGGACTGCCGTTGCCCGAAATCGCGCGCCAGCTCATGGTTCATGCGGCCAACGAGTGACGCCGCGGCTGCACGAATAGAGTGCGATTGTGCACTGCGAAACGTCGATGCGGGTCATAGCGGCGTCGTGTTCGCTTCGGCTGGCGCATTCCGTTCGATGGGCAAGTACATGAACTGAAATGGAAGCGCACACTGCCGGTATTAGGTGGCACGGTTTTCGCTTGGATAAGCCCCGAGTGCGATAGCGCGAACGATCGCGACGCACGACACAACCCGATCAGGACAACGAAGTCCGGCATGCCGCGTGGCGCATCTCGCCACGCAGGCAGCCGGGCTTTTTTTATGCGCGAAAAACGGGCCCGCAGTGGCGGGTGGAAAAAGGACGCAAAGCGATGACCAACTGGCACGAAGCAACATTCGGACGTATGCCCCATGCGGTGGATCCATGCGTGGAGCGGCCCCGGCTCAAGCTGGGTTTTATCGCGCTCAATGACTGTGCGCCGTTGGTGATGGCCAGGGAGGCCGGCTTTTTTGCCGCTGAAGGGCTGGATGTAACCCTGTCGCGCGAATCCTCTTGGGCGGCGATTCGCGACAAGGTGGCGCTCGGTCTGTTCGATGGCGCGCAGATGCTGGCCGGTATGCCGATTGCGTCGACCCTCGGCGTGGGGGCCGCGCCGCATGCCATGGTCACCGCGGTATCGTTAGGGCTGAACGGTAATGCGATCACCGTCTCCAACGCGTTGTTCGAGCGCATGCAGGCGCTGGATTCGCAGGCGACGTTGTCTCGCCCCTGTTCCGCCCAGGCACTGCGCAAGGTGATCGAGGCCGATCGCGCGGCCGGGCTCGCGCCAATGACGTTCGGCATGGTGCACCCGACCTCGGCGCACAACTACCAGCTGCGCTACTGGTTGGCCGCGGCCGGTATCGACCCCGACCGCGATGTGCGCCTGATCGTCGTGCCGCCGGCGCGCATGGTGGCCAATCTGCGCGCCGGCAGGTTGGCCGGTTATTGCGTGGGCGAGCCTTGGAACCAGATGGCGGTACGCGCGGGCTTGGGCAGGGCACTGATCACCGGCTACGAAATCTGGAACAACGCCCCGGAAAAAGTGCTGGGTGTCACCCGCGAATGGGCCGAGGCCTATCCGCGTACCCACCGCGCGCTGGTGCGCGCGATTGTACGTACCGCGGCGTGGCTGGATAGCCACGACAACCGCGAAGCTGCGGCCGACATCATTGCCGCGCCCGGCTATGTGGACGCGCCGGCGGAAGTCATCCGGCGCACCCTGTCCGGGCGGTTCTGCTATCAACCCGGGGCGGCGCCGCGCCCGGCACCGTTTTTCAACGTGTTTCATCGGCATGCGGCAACGTTTGCGTGGCGTTCGCATGCGATGTGGTTCATCGCCCAGATGCTGCGCTGGGGCCAGCTCGGCGAAGCGGTGGATATCGCCGCGACTGCGGACTGCGTGTATCGCCCGGACATCTATCGGGAGGCGGTACAGCCGCTTGGCATCGCTTGCCCGGCCGGCGATCACAAGATCGAAGGCACGCACAGCCAGCCCTGGTCGCTTGCGGCCAGCGACGGTCGGCGTATCGCCATGGCCTCGGATCGGTTTTTCGACGGCGAAATTTTCGATCCGGGCGACGTCATGGCCTACCTCACAGCCCATGCGCCGCGCCTCGAACCAGCGCTATACCGGCGTCTGCAGGCGCTCAATTCGCCCCTCGCGGCGTGCGTCGAAGGGATGCCAAAAACCGCGGCGACCCACTGATGCGCCTGTGTAACCCCTTGTCTCTGCTTACCGATTTCATCCGCTGGAGCGCCTGAATCATGGAACTTGCCAATAAAGCGACCCGCATCCGCCTGTTCGATTTCAAATCGGTACAGATGCGGGCCTTCCACATGAGCTGGCTGGCCTTTCATCTGTGTTTCTTCGGCTGGTTCGGTATCGCGCCGCTCATGGCGGTGGTGCGTGAAGACCTCGGGCTGGACAAGTCCCAGATCGGTTCGACCATCATCGCCTCGGTGGCGATTACGGTGCTGGTGCGCCTGCTCATCGGCCCGCTGTGCGACAAGTTCGGTCCTCGAAAGACTTACTCGTCGCTGTTGATTCTGGGCTCGATCCCGGTGATGTGTATCGGTTTTGCCGACAGCTTCGAGAGCTTTCTGCTGGCGCGGCTGTGTATCGGCGCAATCGGCGCGTCGTTCGTGATTACCCAGTACCACACGTCGGTGATGTTCGCGCCCAATATCGTGGGCACGGCGAATGCCACCACCGCGGGCTGGGGCAATCTCGGTGGCGGGACCACCCAGATCGTCATGCCGCTGATCTTTGCCGCTATCGTATCGCTGGGGGTGAGCGAAACGCTGGGCTGGCGTCTGGCCATGGTGGTGCCGGGCGTGATTCTGTTTGCGCTGGGTATCGCGTACTGGAAATTCACCCAGGACGCGCCCGACGGCAACTATTCGGACTTGCGCGCGGCCGGCAAGATCCCCGAGGCCAAGGATGAAAACAGCGGCTGGTCGAGCTTTCGCAAGGCGGCGAAGGACTATCGGGTCTGGGCGCTGTTCGTGGTGTATGCCGGCTGCTTCGGTGTCGAGCTGACCATCAACAACGTCGCCGCCATCTATTTCTTCGACAACTTCGAAGTGAATCTGGAAACCGCGGGACTCATCGCCGGCCTGTTCGGCCTGATGAACATCTTCGCGCGCACCATGGGCGGCTTCTTTTCCGATCTGTCGGCCCGCTACATGGGCCTGAACGGGCGCGTGCGCTTTCTGTTTCTGGCCATGTTCATCGAAGGCATTGCCCTGATTGCGTTTTCGCAGATGGAGGTGCTCGCCGCCGCTATCGCCACCATGATCGTGTTCAGCCTGTTCGTACAGATGTCCGAAGGCGCGACCTTCGGTCTGGTGCCGTTCATGAACAAAAAGGCGCTGGGCGGTGTGAACGGCATCGTGGGTGCTGGCGGCAATGCGGGCGCGGTACTGGCCGGCTTTCTGTTCAAGAGCGAATCGCTGTCCTACGGCCAGGGGCTGATGATTCTCGGCTGTGCGGTGATCGTATGTTCGTTCTTCGCCTTCTTCGTGCGTTTCTCGGCCGAGGTGCTGGCCGAAGAAAAAGCGGCCTTTGATACGGCCTCGGCCGGCGACGACCCGATCAAGGTTCGTGGCAGCGATTCGCCGGAACCGGCATAGGGGCCGCGCGGTGAGCGATAACGCGACCCAACCAAAACTCGATCTCGTGGTCATCGGCAACGGCATGGCTGGCGTGCGCGTGCTCGAAGACCTGCTGGACGCCGCGCCGGAGCGCTACAACATCACCGTGTTCGGTGCCGAGCCGCATGCCGGCTACAACCGCATCATGCTTTCGCCGGTGCTCGCGGGCGACAAGGATTTCGCCGAAATCGAAACCCACGGTCGCGACTGGTACGAAGACCACGACATCACCCTGTATACCGGCGAAGCCGTGGTCGATATCGACCGGCGCCGACGCATGGTGGTCTCCGAATCCGGGCGTGAGATCGGCTACGACCGGCTGCTCATGGCCACCGGTTCCACGCCGTTCATTCTGCCCGTGCCCGGCCACACGCTCGATGGCGTGATCAGTTTCCGTGATATCGGCGATGTTCATCGCATGGTCGAGGCCAGTACAAACGGGGGCAAGGCGGTGGTCATCGGCGGCGGCCTGCTGGGCCTCGAAGCCGCCTATGGCCTGCACAAGCGCGGTATGGACGTGACCATCGTGCATCTGATGGAAACGCTCATGGAGCGCCAGCTCGACCCGCGTGCGGCCGAGCTGTTGCAGTACTCGCTGGCCCAGCGCGGGCTGTCGTTTCGCATGGGCGCCAAGACCGCGGCCATTCTCGGCGACGAAAACGACCAGGTGACCGGCCTGCGTTTCGACGATGCCGACGACTCGGAGCTTGCGGCCGACATCGTGGTGATGGCGGTGGGCATCCGGCCCAATGTCGAACTGGCGAAAAAAGCCGGTCTGCATTGCGAAAAGGGCGTGGTCGTCAACGACACCATGCAAACCTACGATCCGCGTATCTATGCCGTGGGCGAGTGCGTCGAACACCGCCAGGCCGTCTATGGGCTGGTCGCGCCGTTGTGGGATCAGGCCAAGGTCTGTGCCAATCATCTGGCCTATCGCGGCCATACCCAATACGAAGGCTCTGTGACTGCCACCCAGCTCAAGGTTACCGGCATCGATGTCTATTCCGCCGGCGATTTCTCCGACAGCGAGGACAGCGAGGCGCTGGTGTTCTCCGATCTGCGCCGCGGCGTGTACAAGCGCATCGTACTGCGTGACGACCGTATCGCCGGTGTCGTGCTCTATGGCGATACCCGCGACGGCGGCTGGTATTTCAAACTCATGCGCGAAGGCGTGGATGTATCGGGCTTTCGCGATCTGCTGTTGTTCGGCCAGGCCTATGTAGCGCAGCAGGAACCGATCGACGCGGAGGCCGCGTGATGAGCGCCGTGACCACACGTACGACCTGTCCCTACTGCGGTGTGGGCTGCGGGGTGAATGCCATCGTCGAAGACGATGCGGTCAGTGTGGCCGGCGACGATGCGCATCCGTCCAATCGCGGCCGTCTATGCTCCAAGGGCACGGCCCTGGCCGATACCGTGGGCCTGAATGATCGGCTGCTGTATCCCATGGTGGATGGTCGGCGGGCGAGCTGGGACGACGCGCTCGATGAAGTCGCGACGCGCTTTGGCGAGATCATCGCCGAGCACGGCCCCGACGCGGTGGCGTTCTATGTCTCCGGCCAGCTGCTCACCGAGGATTACTACGTCGCCAACAAGCTGATGAAAGGCTATATCGGCTCGGCGAATATCGATACCAACTCGCGGCTGTGCATGTCGTCGGCGGTGGCCGGCCACAAGCGTGCCTTCGGCGAGGACGTGGTGCCCGGCTGCTACGAAGATCTGGAGCTTGCAGATCTGGTGGTGCTGGTCGGCTCGAATACGGCCTGGTGTCATCCGGTGGTCTACCAGCGCATCGTCGCGGCGCAGGAAGGGGATGCCAACAAGAAACTTGTCGTGATCGATCCGCGCCGTACGGCGACCGCCGACGGGGCCGATTTGCATCTTCCGCTGGCGCCCGGTACCGACGTCCACCTGTTCAACGGATTACTGGCTTATCTGGCCGGCCAGGGCATCGAAAGCGATCTGCGCGGTGCCACGGAGGCGGTCGCCGAAGCGCAGCCAATGGGCGATATCGAGGCGGTGGCCGAAGCCTGCGGCGTGGACGCCGAAACTGTTGCCGCCTTCTTCGCGCTATTCGCAAAAACCGAACGTACGGTGACGGTGTTTTCTCAGGGCGTGAACCAGTCCTCGGCGGGGACGGACAAGGTCAACGCCATTCTCAATTGCCATTTGCTGACCGATCGAATCGGCAAGCCAGGCGCCTGTGCGTTCTCGATCACCGGCCAGCCCAATGCCATGGGCGGGCGCGAGGTCGGCGGGTTGTCCAGCACGCTGGCCGCGCATATGGGCTTCGACGCGGCGGAGCGAGTGCAACGTTTCTGGGGCTCGCCGGCCATTGCTGACGAACCGGGACTCAAAGCCGTCGAGCTGTTCGAGGCGATCGAGCGCGGCGAGATCAAGGCGGTGTGGATCATGGCCACCAACCCGCTGGTGAGCCTGCCGCATGCCGATCGTGCCCGGCGCGCGCTCGCGGCCTGCGAGTTCGTGGTGGTATCGGATTGCATACGGCATACCGATACGGTCGACCGTGCCCACGTACTGCTGCCTGCCGCAGCCTGGGCAGAAAAAAGCGGCACGGTGACCAACTCCGAGCGCATTATTTCCCGCCAGCGTTCGTTTTTGCCCATGCCGGGGGCGGCGCGTGCCGATTGGGACATCATCTGCGATGTGGCCCGCCGGATGGGGTTTGCCGAGGGCTTCGCCTTCGATAGCGCGGCCGCGATCTTTCGCGAGCATGCCGCGCTGACCGCCTTCGAAAATGACGGCGAGCGCGTGCTCAATCTCGACGGCCTGGCCGAGATCGACGACGCTGAATACGACGCCCTCGAACCCGTGCGCTGGCCGGTGCATGCCACCCAGGCGCTGCGTGCGGTGGGCGCGATGGCCGCCGAACAGGACAGCCGACGTCTGTTTGTCGACGGGGTGTATCCCACCGCCGATGGCAAGGCGCATCTGGTAGCGGTCACGCCGCGCGGCCCGGCCCATGCGGTCAGCGAACAATGGCCGCTGGCACTCAATACCGGGCGCATACGCGATCACTGGCACACCATGACGCGTACCGCCAAGTCGGCCCGCCTGTCGGCCCATATTCCCGAACCGTTCGTGGAGGTACATCCCGCCGATGCCGAACGCTACGGCGTGGTCGACGGGGCGATCGCGACCGTCTCGACGGCGTGGGGCCAGGCCCATGTGCGGGTGATTGTGACCGGCGCGCAGCGGGCGGGCACGCTGTTCGTGCCCATGCACTGGAACGACCAGTTCGCCGCGCGAGCGCGCGTCGGCGCGCTGGCCAATCCGGCGGTCTGCCCGATTTCGGGCGAACCCGAATTCAAGCATACGCCGGCCGCGATCGCGCCCTTCAAGGCTGCCTGGCACGGCTTCATTCTGGCCAGCCGGCCGCTGCTATTGGCCGGTGAGGCGAGCATCGACTACTGGGTGAAGGTGCCGGGCGAGCGTTTCTATCGCTACGAAGTCGCCGGCCTGCACTTGCCCGGCGACTGGGCGACGACTGCACGCAGCTGGATTGGCGTGGGCGGGCGCACGGCCGACTGGATGGAGGCCGCGGACGCGAAAGCCGGCCACTATCGCGCCGCGCATATGGATGCCGGGCATATCGAAGCCTGTGTATTCGTCGCCCCCGAGCCGGCTGCACTGCCCGAACGCAGCTGGCTGGCCGGGCTGTTCACCGGCGAACCGGTCGACGAGGCCGAGCGTATCGGCCTGCTGGCTGGCCGGCCCGCTGACCCGGGTGCCGATCCGGGCCCGCAGGTCTGCTCCTGTTTCGGCGTGGGCCGCAACACGATTCTGCGCGCGATCAACGAACAGGGGCTGGGTTCAGTTGCGGCCGTCGGCAAGGCGCTCGACGCGGGCACGAACTGTGGTTCCTGCAAGCCCGAAATCGCCGCGCTGATTGCCGAAGCGGGCGAAGAATGACGACAAGGGTGTTTATTAGCAGACGCCACCGTCCAAGTGGATTAAATAAAAGACGTTTTTCCGCAGATCGACACAGATTTACGCAGATAAAACAGGAAAGACGAGAACCATCGCGAGCGAATGGACAGATGAGAACAGATGGAAAAGTTTTTGTAGAAGAAAGGATGGTCGTCCGGAACGCCCTGTTGCGCTCGCGGCCGGTGGGTTCTTACAGCCGCTGTGCCATTCGCGTTTATTCGCGTTCATTTGCGGACGATTTCTTCGTTCATCGCTTGCCCGCGAACGAATTCAATCGATCCTCGCGAACCGACATTCGCGGTCGGTTGCGTCCTTTATCTGCGTAGACCGGCGTTGATCCGCGGATGACGCCTTCAAGAACACGACTCGTGATTTAACGATTCGGAGCCCAACATGACCGACCAGAGTTTCGACGAAGAACAGCAGCGCTATCTCAAGGGCGTGACCGCCGGGCTGCATATCGCCCGCGGCGTGCCCGGCATGACGGGGCTGACCACCGGCAAGCGCCTGCGCCCCGACGATTTTCATTCGCAGGCGCGCATTCGTGCCCAGGCGATGGGCGGCGAGCTGACCAGCCAGGAACAGGCCAAGGCCGATCTCAACCCCAACGACATGTGGGACGAGATGGTGCAGCTGGCCAACGCCGGCGAATACCCCAAGGGCGAAGACGTCTTCCTGATGAAGGGGCGCGGCATGTTCTATGTCGCGCCCAATCAGGACAGTTACATGTGTCGGCTGCGTATGCCGGGCGGTATTTTCTCGTCCCACCAGTTTCGGGCCGTGGCGGATCTGGCCGAAACCTACGGCGGTAGCTATACCCATGTCACCACGCGCGCCAATCTGCAGATTCGCGAGATCGGTGCTAAGGATCCGGTGAACGTACTCAGCGGCCTGGCCGACGTCGGCTTGATCGTGCAGGGCTCGGGTGGCGACAACATCCGCAACATCACCGGCAGCCCGCTGGCCGGCATCGATCCGGACGAGCTGATCGATGTCACGCCCTACTGCAAGCAGATGCACCACCATATCCTCAATCATCGCGAGCTCTACGGGCTGCCGCGCAAGTTCAATATCGCGTTCGACGGCGGGGGGCGTATCAGCGCGCTGGAAGGCACTAACGACATCGGTTTTTCGGCGGTGCTGCCGAAAGCCGACGGCCCGCTGCCACGCCGGCCGTATTTCCGGATGGGGCTGGGTGGCATTACCGGGCACAAGGATTTCGCCCGCGATACCGGCGTCATGCTCAAGCCGGAGGAATGCGTGCCCGTGGCCCATGCGGTGCTGCACGTATTCCTGGCCAACGGGGATCGCACCAGCCGTGACAAGGCCCGGTTGAAATATGTGCTCGATCGCTGGGGCTTCGACAAGTTCATGCGCGAGGTCCAGAAGCAGCTGCCGTTCACTTTGCGGCGTTATCCGCTGTCGCGCTGCGAAGCCCGGCACCCGGTCGAAAAAGCGGGCCATATCGGTATTCACGACCACGGCGACAATAAACAGTACGCTGGCGTCGTGCTGCCGGTTGGCAAGCTCACCGTGAAACAGATGCACGGTCTGGCGGATCTGGCCGATCGCTATGCCGATTCGAAGATGCGTACCACCGTCTGGCAGAACCTGGTGCTGGGCAACGTCGACAAGTCCGACATGGACGCGCTGGTCAGCGGTATCGAGCAACTCGGCCTGCATGTGAACGCCAGCCCCGCGCGTACCGGCATGGTGGCCTGTACCGGCAGCTTTGGCTGCAAGTTCGCCAACGCCGAAACCAAGGGCAACGCGCTCAAGCTGGTCGACCATCTCGAAGCCAAGCTGGATCTCGACGAGCCGCTCAATATCCATATGACCGGCTGTCCGAATTCCTGTGCCCAGCATTATGTGGGCGATATCGGCCTGCTCGGTGCGCGCGTGGCCGACCCGGACGCCGACGATCCGGAAGAGGCCGATCAGGTCGATGGTTTCCATGTCTATATCGGCGGCGGCTACGAAAGCGAGGAAGGTATCGCCCGCGAGCTGGCAAGCTCGATTCCGGTCGTACACCTGAACGCCTATCTCGAAAATCTGCTCGGTCTGTATCTGGAAGAGCGCCACGACGGCGAGCGCTTCGTTGCCTTTGCACGCCGCCAGGACATCGACGAGCTGCGAGAGCGCCTCGCCCAGCGCTCGGACAAGGCAGCCGTGGCGCAAACCGAATCCGAGGAAAAAGCCTATTCCGAAGCCGAGGCCCAGGCCGATACGCCGGAAGAGGTCAAAACCGAGCGCGACGAAGCCGCGACGGATGACTATGACCGTAGGCCCGAGGATTCCGATTCTGAAACCGATGAGCAGACAACGGCTTGAGGGCCGAGTCCTTTAAGACATTTAACCGCAGATCGACACAGATTTACGCAGATGAAGACAGTCCGAGATCGAGAATCGGTACGACCGGATATGTAATTTGCGCTAGTTAGCGCCGATTTGCGGCTTCATCTCATTTTTCTCCCGGTATTGATCTGCGTGAATCTGCGTAGATCTGCGGAAAACAAAGAACGCTCTCGTAAACACAACGAGGTAACCCCATGCCCACACAAGTCGATTTGATTCCCGAAGACGCGCCGTTCGAGGCCGAACAGCGCGAGTGGCTCAACGGCCTGATATCGGCGCTGGCCGGCTGGGAAGGCTCGCTCGGTGGCGCCGAGCAGGGCGGCGGTGAGGCCAAGGAATCCTTCCCCTGGCACGATCCGGGCCTGGAGATGGACGAGCGTATGGAGCTCGCCGAAGGCAAGCCGCATGAACGCCAGCTCATGGCCGCCATGGCCCAGCTCGACTGCGGACAGTGTGGCTATCTTTGCAAGACCTATGCAGAAGCCATCGCCTTCGAAGGCGAGGATCTCAACCGCTGTGTGCCGGGCGCCAAGGAAACCGAACGCAAGCTCAAGGAGCTGGTGGCCGAGCACGAGGCGGCCAAGGGCGGCGCGAGCGAAGAGGAAGACAAGCCCAAACCCGAACCCAAGCCGAAGAAGAAGGCGCCGCTGGGCACGCGCGACAACCCCTACATGGCCAAGCTCAAGTCGAGCACGCCGCTCAACGCTGAAGGCTCGAGCAAGGACACCCGCCATGTGGTGATCGACCTCGGGGATTCCGGCATCGAATACGAGGCCGGGGATTCCATGGGCATCTATCCTGAGAACGACCCGCGCACCGTGGACGCCATTCTTGCCGATATCGATGCCTCCGGCGGGGAAAAGGTCAAATCCCACGACGGCGAAAACAAGCTGCTGCGCCAGGTGCTGCTCAAGGACGTCGATATCACCAAGCCCAGCGACGATGTCGTCTCGGTGCTGGCAGAATCCGCCACCGATGCGGATGAAGCCGAAGATCTGCGCATGCTCGCCGAGCGCGGGGTGGAAGAAGGCCAGACTTTGCTGGAAATCGTACGGGTCTACCCGAGTGCCCGGCCGAAATTACAGGACATGGTCGATGCGCTCGGCCCGCTCCAGCCGCGGTTGTATTCGATTGCCTCCTCGTCGCGGCAGTACCCAAACGAAATCCATACCACGGTCGCGGTGGTGAAGACGGCCGTGTATGGGCGCGGTTACAAGGGGGTGGCATCGACGTTCCTAGCCAAGCGTCTTTCGCGCCACGGTGAAGTGCCGATGTACATCCAGCCCAGTCAGGAATTTCGGGTCAACAAGGATCCGGACCATCCGGCGATCATGATCGGCCCCGGCACCGGCATCGCCCCGTTCATGGCGTTTCTGCAGGAACGCGAGGCGCGTGGCGACGCGGGCAAGAACTGGGTGTTCTTCGGCAACCCGGAATCAGCCAAGGATCATATCTACAAGGAACAGCTGGAAAAATGGCGCGGCAGCGGGCTGATCAGTCGGCTTACGCTGGCGTTTTCGCGCGATCAGAAGGAAAAGGTCTACGTACAGAACCGCATGCGTGAACAGGGCCACGAATTTTGGGCCTGGCTGGAAGCGGGTGCGGTGATCTATATCTGTGGCGACGCCGAGCGTATGGCCAAGGATGTCGACAAAGCCCTGCACGATATCGTGGCCGAGCAGGGCGGCATGAGCGAAGCCGAAGCCCGGCGCTATGTGGAAACGCTAGCCTCCGAGCATCGCTATCTGCGCGACGTGTATTGAAGATATTCTCGGCACGCTGGTGTCGCGGCCAATACTCGGATTACCAGTGCGTATTTTGCGCCGACCTTTCCGCGAACGACCCTTTGAACCCGCAATTCCCGCGCGCTTGCGCCCTTGATCGATACAAATGATAATGGTTCTCATTCTATAATCGATGCCCAAAGACGGCGTGGCAGGGCATGCATTGCCCAAAGCGCAATCGCAGGCGCCGGAGTTCGAACCATGGCTATCCCGATCCGTTTGTCGCGCCACTGGGCCCTGACGGCTCGTGTCGCCGTCGCGACGGTGGGCGGCTATGCCTTCACCTGGGGTTTCGTGGCGTTGGTTACCAGTACGCTGTTCCTGGCCGGGCTCGATTTCCATGACGCCGAAACGCTGGCACTGCTGAGCGCGTTTCTCGTCTATCTGGGGCTGTTTCTTTGGGCGTTTGTGGCGCCGAGCCTGGTTCGTGTGGGCACCGTATTCGCAATGGGCGCCATCCTGATGACCGGCGCCGCCTGGGGCCTGCAACAGACGATACTTGGCTAGGGAGGGGAGGGTCGTGTTCGCAAACTTCCGGCAGGCGATGACGTGGCTGCACACCTGGTTCGGTCTGGTGCTGGGCTTCGTTCTGATGGCGTGCTTTTTCTTTGGCGCGCTGTCGGTTTTCGACCGCGAGATCGATCGCTGGTCGCTGCCGGACACCCGTTTCGGTGCCCAGCCCATGCCGTCGTTCGATCGCATGCTCGAGCCGGTGTTCGAACGCCTCGAACCGCACCCGATCGACATGGCGGCCACCGCGAAGCGTGTGGTGGGTGATCTGCCGCCGCCCGGGACCATGACGCTCGAATCGCTCTATGCCTACACGACGCATCGTGATCCGGTGCTGCGCGTCGGCGGCGAATTCGGCATACCCAACGAACCCCTCGATCCGACGGATGACCATCTGCATGTTCACGGTTGGGCCACGGTGGACCCGCGTACCGGCGAAAAACTGCCGGACGACCAGCTCAAGATCGGCAGCGAATTCTTCTACCCCATGCACTACAGCCTGCATCTGGACTGGAAGAATCTGGGCATATGGATCGTGGGTCTTGCCGCGTTCACGATGCTCGTGGCGCTGGTGACCGGCGTGGTCATGCACCGCAAGATCTTCAAGGAATTTTTCACCTTCCGGCCGCAAAAACGCACCCTGCGCAGCGCGCTGGATCTGCATAACCTCACCGGTGTCGTGGCGCTACCGTTTCATTTCTTCTTCGCGTTCACCGGGCTCGTCATCTTCGCGAGCGCCTACTATTTTCCTGTATCGCATACCCTGCTCGAGCCGCTGCACGAGCGCCACGAGATCGCCGAGGCCGAACGTACCGGCTTGCCGCACGAGGCGGCCGGTGTCGATGCGCCGCTCGGGTCGGTGGATGCGATGGTGGCCGAGGCCAAGCGGCGGTGGGCCGAGCGCGACATGGCCGGTGAGGTCGGCTTGTTGACGATCAACCATCTGGGGGATGCCAACGGCTACGTCAGCGTCTATCGCGCGGGCACCGATCGCGTCGCACTCGTCGGCGAGGCGATCCATTTCGACGCCAGTAGCGGCGATGTGATTCTGGAAGCGCCGCCGCGCTCTAGCGTCGGCGCCATCAACGCGTTTCTCACCGGGCTGCATCTGCAGCATTTCAAACACTGGCTGCTGCGCTGGCTCTACGTGGTGGGCGGACTGCTCGGCTGTGTATGCATCGCCACCGGTTTCATCTTCTTCGTGGAAAAGCGCAAGACGAAGCACGCCGAGTCCGGGCAGCTGGGCAGCCGCGTCGTGGACGCGCTGGCGGTGGTCACGGTGACCGGCATGGTGGTCGCCACGGTCACGATGCTCCTGGGGAATCGGCTGCTGCCGGCCGAACTGCCCGCCCGCGGCGCCTGGGAGATGCGCATTTTCTGGGGCGCCTGGCTGCTGGCCGTGGTGCACGCGGCCTTACGGGCCGGCGGTGCCGGATCGGTGCGCATCAACCCGGCCTGGCGCGAACAGTGCTGGGCGATCGCGGCAGTGGCCACCACTGCGGTGGTCGCGAACTGGATTACCACGGGCGACCATCTGATCCGGACCGTGTTTCTGGAACCGTACTGGCCGGTGGCCGGTGTCGACCTAAGCCTGATAGCGAGCGCCGTGGTCGCAATGTGGGCCGCACGCAAACTGGCGCTACGCGAACGCATGGCTGCACGGCCCGCTGAAACGGCGCGCCAGCATCGATCCCGGACGGGCATGGTGCATGGCTGATTGGCTCTGGCTGACGGTGGCCGTAGTGCTCTCTTGGGCAGGCATGGGTTGGTTCGCGCTGGCCAAGCCCGGTCATTGGCAACAGGTTTTTGCGGCCTCGGCTGGATCTCCACCCCGCTGGATTCTTCGGGTACTCGCAACGGCCGCGGTGATCGGCGCCGGCGCCTGCTGTATCCGGGCGGATCACCCGAGCATTGCGGTGCTGGTGTGGATTATGCTCGCCAGCGCCGCCGGCGTCGCCGTGGCGATGATGCTATCCCGCCGGCCCGATCTTCTTCGGCTCCTCTGGCCTCTGGCGCCGCGCGTTCACGATAGATAGCCCGCGGTTTGCGTGCGCCGTTGCCCGGTGCGCAGTGCGATCACCCGCGACGACATCAGGCCACGAGATACCGTCGAGCTATCGAGGCGACGGACCGTTGTGTCATCGATCAGTACATTGAGCCGGCGGACCGTCGGGTGCCGCTCGAAGACCGCTCGAATATCAGCTGAATCAATGAGCTGGTTCGCCGCGCCGGGGTCGTGACAGTTGCGCTCGAATCGATTCCAATAGAAAATGAGAATCAATCGCATTTGAGCGCAATCATTATCGCGCCGGCGTTAGCCGCTGGTCGCGTCGAGGCTTTTGCTTACCATTGGGGACAAACACATGACTTTTATCGACAACGCGCGCTGCGGCGCGGGGATGGCGTTGTGCGTCGGCACGCTTTGTGCCACGACGGTGGCAGCGCAGGCACCCGACACGGCCCGCGAGGAGGCATCGCTTGGCACGATCAGCGTAACCGACGAGGCCTTGGCCGGCGGCGATGCGTTGTCCGCGCCACGCGCCGGCGGACAGGTTGCTTCGGGCGGTCGTCTTGGCGTGTTGGGCCAGAAGGAAGCCATCGATGTGCCGTTTTCCGTGGTGAGCTTCACTGACGAATTGGTGCGCGAGCAGCAGGCCGATACGGTCGCGGACGTGCTGCTCAACGACGCCGCGGTGCAAAGCACGTTCGGGTTCGGCAACTACGCGGAACTGTTTGTCGTGCGCGGCTTCCGCCTTGGCGGCGAGGATGTCTCGTTCGGCGGCCTGTACGGCGTGTTGCCGCGCCAGATCGTGAACACGAACTTCGTCGAGCGCGTCGAGCTGTTCAAGGGGTCCAACGCCTTTACCAACGGTGTAACGCCGAGTGGTACCGGCGTCGGCGGCGCGATCAACCTCGAACCCAAGCGTGCCGATGACGAGCCGCTGACCCGTGCCCGTGTTGGCTACGAGTCGGACAGCATCGGCGAATACGCCCTGGATGTTGGCCGCCGTTTTGGCGACGACGACCAGTTCGGCGCGCGCGTGAATCTGGAATACGGCAGCGGCGATACCGCTATCGACGACGAACACCGGCGCGCGCGGTCGGCCTCGGTCGGCCTGGACTGGCAAGGCGATCGTGCCCGGGCATCGCTCGACGTCGGTTATCAGAAACAGGCTATCGACGGGGGCCGTTCCGTGGTTTATACCGGCGCCGGTCTCGACACGGTTCCGGACGCGCCGGATGCCTCGACGAATTATGCGCCCGGCTATACATTCAGCGACCTCGAGACCGTGTTTGCCATGGCGCGCGCCGAATACGACCTCACCAACGACTGGACGGTCTACGGCGGCGTGGGGGCCAACGATACCGACGAACTGGGTGAATACGCCTCGCCGACCGTCACCGATACCGACGGCAGTGCCACGGCCGGCCGGCTGGGCGTGCCCTTCGAGGCGAAGGCGTTCGCCGGGCAGGCGGGTGTGCGCGGTCAGATCGATACCGGACCGGTCAGTCACCAGATCAACCTCGGCTACTCCGGCTACTACCGCAAGACGTCGACGGCGTACACCTTTGCCGGTGCTCAGCCGACCAATATTTATGATCCGGCGGACCTCGATTATCCGCCGACGACGTTCTCCGGCGGCGATCTCGACGACCCGAACGTACGCAGCCGCACCCGCGCCGATGGCGTGGCCCTGTCCGATACGCTGGGTTTCATGGACGATCGCCTGCTGGTGACGGTCGGCGCCCGCTATCAGGACATCGAGGTCAGAAACTATAGCTATGCCGGCGAGCTCGACCGCAACAACCTGCCCAGCGACGACAAGATCTCGCCGGTCTACGGTGTCGTGTACAAGCTGCGCAACGATGTCGCTGTCTATGCCAATCACATCGAGGCATTGCAGCCGGGCGAAGTCGCGCCGACCGCGGCGGTGAATGCCGGCCAGAGTATTGGCATCGCCGAGTCCAAGCAGAACGAAGTGGGGATCAAATACGACACCCGGCGTCTGGGCGCGAGCCTGGCGCTCTACGAAATCGAGCAGCCGAATGCCGCGCTCGATAACAGTGGCGTGTTTCGCTATATCGGCGATCAGACGAACCGCGGCGTCGAAGTTGCGCTCAACGGCGAGCCGGTCGACGGCCTACGCCTGATATCGAGCGCGACGCTCATCGACACCAAGCTCTCCGGCACGCAGGACGGGGCGAACGACGGCAACGATGCCGTGGGCGTACCGGGATACCGGGTCGTGCTTGGCGGCGACTGGGACCTGCCCGACACCGAAGACTGGACGGTCAACGCGCGCGCCATTCGTAACGGCTCGCAGTACGTGGACGCCGCCAACGATCTCAAGGTCGACGGTTGGACACGCTTCGACCTGGGGCTGACCTATCGCAGTGAGATCGCCGACCGGGATGTGACGTGGCGCGCGCGCGTGGAGAACGTCGCCGATGAGAACTACTGGGCATCGGCCCAGGGCGGCTATCTCGTTCAGGGCGAGCCGCGTACGTTCAAGCTTTCTGCCACCGTGGATTTCTAGACAAGGCATGGACAGGGGGTCGGTCGAGCGCGCATCGCCGCGTGCTCGACCCTCTCACCCGAAGCCAGCAGGGCGCAGCGGGTCGGCGATGCCAACGTAAACCGAAACATAAGAAGAGGGCAGGGCCGCCGGCTCGGCGTAGTAGCCAGCAACGACTTCACAGACGCACGCGCCGGTCCTCCGACCAAAATCAGAAAGTCAGGAATTAACAACGTATCGTTCAGTGTTCGCAGCGATATCCGTCGTGGGGCGTTGACGTCCTCCAATATGTTTTAAAGAATCTTAGTGAGAATCGTTCGTAATTACATTGACACGCACGAGAGCCCCGCTTAATGTCTAAGACCGATACTTGAGCGCGAGGGGACGCGTTCGATGACGCAGCCGGGGGATACGAGGGGGCCGTCTTGATCTGTCTGAATAGCCGTACAAGCCGCTTCTGCTTGGCCAATCCTCGGGATACGAGATTCTCAAATTTTGGATTGTCAACTATGGCTCACGGAAAAAACCGGCTGATGCCGGCACGCGCGCGTTGTGCGCATATCACGACTCTGGCTCTTTGCGGCACGACGGTGGCCGCACTGCCCGTATGCGGCCTGGCCCAGCAGGATGGTTCGGTGGACAACGGCGACCCGTCCCAGTATCGCCTTGCGCCGGTGATCGTGAATGCTGGCGTCCTACCCGACGATAACCGGGAGACCACCGTGGCCCGCGAACTCTGGATGGGCGGCAAGGTGGCCACCAGTATCCAGGACACGCCGGCTTCCGTTTCCGTGATCACGGAGAAGGAAATCGAGCAGCGCGACGCCAATACGACGGAGCAGGTCCTGCAATACACCCCCGGCGTGGTCACGGATTACTACAGCACCGACGATCGCAACGACTATTTCCAGATTCGCGGCTTCCAGGCCACGACCTACCGCGACGGCCTGACCCTCGGTTCGATGCGCGGCGTGCGCGAGGAACCCTTTGCCTACGAGCGCATCGAGGTGCTGCGCGGCGCGAACTCGACGCTGTTCGGCCCGGCGGATCCGGGCGGCTCCGTCAACTTCGTGAGCAAACGGCCGAAGTTCGAAAGCTTCGGCCTGGGTTATCTGTCCTACAGCTCGTTCAACAGCAAGGAAGTCGGCGTGGACGTCGGCGATACGCTCAACGAGGATGAGACCCTGGCGTATCGTTTCGTCGGCAAGTTCAAGGACGGCAAGCGCGAGTACGATTATTCGGAAGACGATGATCAATTCGTGCTCGGCGGCATCACCTGGGAGCCGAGCGCCTACACCTCCGCGACGTTCATCTTCGATTATCTGGACCAGGACAATACGCCGAACAGCGGCGGGTACCCACTCGACCGGGAGTACAGCCGCAACGATTTCTTCGGCGAGCCCGGCTTCAACTACCATGATGTTGAACGCACCAGCGCGACGGGTCTGTTCACGCACGATTTCGACAATGGGCTGACGCTGCAGGCGAATGCGCGCTACAGCGATCTGACTGACGACTTCGGCTATGTGTACCTGACGGATTCCCCGGCGCGCGCCGGTACGGTCGTGGATCGCGATTATTTCGGCACCGATAGCGAAGCCGAGGAACTGATCGGTAACGCCATCCTGCAATACGACATCAGTTTCGATCATATCGACAGCAGCACGCTGGCCGGCGTCGAGTACCGGGACGCGTCCACCGAAGACAGTTCCATCTACGGCAATGCGGATCCAATCGATATCGCCGATCCCGAATTCGGGGGCGCGCCGGAAAACCTCACGGTCTTCAGCGCCAACGATCAGGACTTCAAGACCCAGTCGGTTTTCGCCACCCAGAATCTGTCGTTCTACGATCGTGTCGTGGCCACGGCGGGTATCCGCCACGACTGGCTGGACCTGGCGAGTACCGATTTAAGCGGTGTGCGTACGTCGGATGATTTCTCCGAAACCTCGGTTCGTGGCGCGCTTACCTACAAGTTCACCGAGCAATTGTCTGCCTATATCAGCCAGGTGGAGTCGGTCGCGCCGCCGACCATTGGCGTCGAGCCCGAGCGCGGCGAGCAGTACGAAATCGGCGTGAAATATGCGCCGCGCGGGATGAACGCGCTGTTCTCGGCTGCGATCTACGATCTGAGTCGGGAAGACATCACGATCGCCGTGGTCCAGGACAGCGGGGTCATCGAGCGCGAGACCATCGGTGAATCCCGTGCGCGGGGTCTCGATCTCGAAGCCAAGGCCGAGCTGACGGCTAATCTGAGCGTAACCGGCGGTTATTCCTATCTGGATGCGGAAGTGATTCGCGGCACGCTTCGCGACGGGACATCGCTCGAAGGCAACGAACCCGCGATCGCCCCCGAGCATACCGCCAAGCTCTGGGCGTTCTACAGCGTGCCGCGCATCGACACGAGTTTCGGTCTCGGCGCCCGCTATACCGGCTCTTACTACTTCGATGCGGCCAACACCAACGAGAGCGACGCGGCGACTCTGTTCGATGCAGCGCTGACTCATGTGTTGAGCGAAAACACCGATATCACGGTCAATGTGCGCAACCTGCTGGACGAACAACACGTTGTGGGCTCCGGCACCTCGGACTTCTACAACGATGGGCGCGAGATCACGGCCCGGCTGAGCTATCAGTGGTAAGACGCATTTGAGATCGATGCCCTGGCGGCCCCGGGCGTCGGTTTTGGAAAAAGTGTAACGCCAGTTCTTTTTCAAGCGGCTCCTCAATCCGGTCCACGGGGCAAGCCCTGAATGACAGGGCGCCGCGTCGATGCACAGGTGTACGTCGGATCGTTGCCTCGGTTTGCTCGAGCGCGTCATACGCTGGCACGGAGCCGGCCTCCGATGTCCGGCTGGCCGACCGTCGCGTATCGACGATTTAACGGGGGACCGTATCGAACGCGGTTAATGACGTGGGCGCGAGGAGGTATTCAAGACAAAGCGTCATCCATGCCATCTTGGCTACCTCTTCGGCTTCTAAGCTGCGACGCGTCGCTTGGCGCTTCAGAGAAGCGCGGGTCCCTCCAGATCGGTTGCGTATTTGCGGGCAGGGCGCGCAGGCGGCCGAGCCCGAGCCAGAATTGTTCCGGCGCATGGAAATCGGAACCCACCGAGCCGACGAGCCCGTGCTGCGCGGCGTCGCGCGCGGCGGTGACTTCCTGCTGCCGATCCGTGGTCCCGGTACAGATTTCCAGTGCGTCGCCGCCGGCGTCGGCAAAGGCCGCGATCGCGCGCTGGCGCCAGGCACCCGAAAAGCCGTAGCCGAACGGATGAGCGAGTACGGCAATGCCGCCGGCTGCATGCAGCCAGCCGATCGCGGATTCCAGTGCGGCCCATTCGATCGCGGCATGGGCATCGCGGCCCGGCCGCAGATGTTTCTTGAATGCCTGGTGGTTGTTACGGCAAATGCCGTCCTCGATCAGCAGGCGGGCGAAATGCGGTCGTGTGATCTGGCCGTCGCCGGCCATTGCCTGTGCACGGGCCATTGCGTCGGTAACGCCGAGCTTCTCGATCTTGGCTGCGATGCGTGCCGCGCGATCGCGCCGCGCCTTTTGCAGCGTCGCCAGACCGTTGACCAGCGATGGATTGCGGCTGTCGAACGCCAGGCCGACGACGTGCAGGGTTCGTCGCTGCCAGGTAACCGAAATTTCGACGCCGTTGATGAACGTCATGCCGTGCGTATCGGCGGCGGTTCGGGCCTCGTCGAGGCCGTCGACGGTGTCGTGATCGGTGAGCGCGAAGGTCGTCACGCCGGCTTCGGCTGCGCGTGCGGCGAGCGCGGTCGGCGTCAGGCGGCCGTCGGAGCAGGTGGAGTGGGCGTGGAGATCGATCACGCGTGTATGGTCGCATGTTCGGTGTGTGGATCCCGGTTGGGTTTGCAGACCGTTGGTTTGCGGTTTCAGGCGCGGCGTCCAAATCGCAGCAGGCATGCTGTTGGTGTCTGGACTTGTTTGATCCTTGGCGCTGTGGTTAGTGGGCTGATGTATTAGCTCGTCCCGGTTGCCGGTTCGATAACGGTTGATTTGGGCTACGAGTATTTTGGTCCTTCCACGAGTTTTTCGGACCTATGATTTCGCACTGCAGTGCGACTCACTTTCTTTTGCTTGTCCAAAAGAAAGTAAGCAAAGGAAAAGGACACCCGGGCACAGCGCCGGCGCAAAGCGCCGGTTCACTCCGACACGCAGCGGCGACGGGATGCGGCCAGAACTCGCGTCGCTTTGGCGACGCTCAAACAGGCTGGCCGCACCGGCGCGGTGCGCCGGACACCCGTCGCCACTCCGTGTCTCCGTCGCCGTGCAACGGGCCTGAATACAGACGCCAAGCGCGCAGCAAGAGTCGCCTTTGCCGTGTTAGCCGAAATCCAACACGCGACGTGGTTCTCGTTGGCTTCGGCGGATGCGCAGGCGGACGTTAAGGAACGCGACCTTGAGCGAGCGACAGCGAGCTTGCCTGTATTGGGTCCCTTGGGCGCAGCGCCGAGCAGTGTAGGCCGAAAGAGAAAAAGACAGCCGGATGTCTGAGCCGCGCGTAGCGCGGCGAGTTTCCGGCTGTCCTCTTTCGGCCGGAGCCGCGCAGGGCACCGATGCGTAGCATCGGCGCAAGACAGGGTGTCTTTTGTTTTGGTGACTTTTATTTGGACAAGTGTATAGACCGGAGACATAGGTAACAGGTGTGCCAGGACATGGGTTACACCTCGACGCCCGCTCATGGGTGACGTCGAGGTGCCGATTCATGCCCTGGAAGGAACACACATCGATGACCTTACGTACCGAGTTCATTGCTTTGGCCCGCAACGAGGACGTGAACCTCTCGGAGCTGGCCCGGCGTTTCGGGATCAGTCGTAAGACCGCTTACAAGTGGCTGGCCCGTGCCAAGGCCGGACAACCACTGTCCGATCGCTCACGTCGCCCACGCGTACGGATGCGTCACTCGAACAGGCGGTGATCGCGCTGCGTCGCAGCTATCCGACCTGGGGCGGGCGCAAGTTGCGCCAGGTGCTGCTCGACCGCGGTCATACCGATGTGCCGGCGCCCAGCACCATCACCCATATCCTGCGCCGACACGGCTTAATGCCCGAGCGCGACGCGGCGCGTAGCCAGCCCTGGCAACGCTTCGAGCACGACGCGCCCAACGATCTCTGGCAGATGGATTTCAAGGGCACGATTGCGCTCGGCCGCGGCCGCTGTGATCCGTTGACGGTCCTGGACGATCACTCACGCTATAACCTGGCGCTGAGCGCCATTCCCGACATGCGCAGCGCCACGGTGCAAAAGGTATTGACCGACACCTTCCGGCGCTACGGTTTACCGGTTCGAATGAACATGGACAACGGTTCGCCCTGGGGCAGCCCGCGGGGTCACTCGCGCGGGCTAACCGTGCTGAGTATCTGGTTGGTGCGTTTGGGCATCCGTGTCAGCTTCAGCCGCCCGGCTCATCCACAGACCAACGGCAAGGACGAGCGCTTTCATCGCGCGCTGGCTGGTGAAGTGCTCAACGGTCGCGCCTTCACCGATCGAACGCAGCTGCAGCGCGCATTCGATCACTGGCGCGAAATCTATAACACCGTACGACCCCACGATTCACTGGGTCTGGCCACCCCGAGCACGCGTTATCGCACGAGTGGGCGTGCGTTCCCGAGCACTCTAGCGCCCATCACGTATGCGCCCGACGATATGATTGTCGCCGTGCGTGCCAACGGCGTCGTGCCTTTCAAGGGGCGAATCGTAAAAGTCTCCTGCGCGCTACGTGGCTTACCGGTCGCCTTTCGACCGGTAAGCCTATAACGACGGCTGCTATTCGCTGTATTTCGCCCACCACCACCTGACCCGGATCGACCTACGCAACGCGCGCTAAACTGTTACCCATGTCCTGGCACGGGTGTTACCCATGTCTCCGGTCCGTACAGACAAGCAAATAAAAGACACTCGCGCATCAGCGCGAAACCTCAAGTGAAAATGAACCCGCACCGTTGATTCAAACCGCGTTGATCCGAGGCCGCGACTCCATTGGTGCTGGGAAGCCCGGCCAACCTGCGGTTTCGCGTCGCGTGGCGACACAGGATCATCAATCTGAATAATCCTCTGCGTGATCGGCATGCAACACCCAGTCCGCCGCGCCAAAGCGGTCGGCCGCGTTCAGGGCCTGATGCCAGTAGGGATAGACCAGATGCGGCCGGCTGACCTTTTCGATCGCCGCTTGCTCGTCGGCGCCGAGTTCGAGCTGGGCACTGGCGAGGTTATCTTCCAGTTGGTGTGCCTTGCGCGCGCCGATCACGGCGGTGGTCACGCCCGGGCGTTCGGTGATCCAGGCCAGGGCCACCTGGGCCGCGGATACGCCGTGGGCATCGCCGACCTCGACCAGGGTTTCGATCAGGTCGAACAGACGCTTTTCGTCGTGGATCGGCGGTTCCTGCCAGCCTTCGGAAAAGCGGGTGCCTTCCGGCGCATCCTTGTCGCGCCGATACTTGCCGGAGAGCAGGCCGCCGGCGAGCGGGCTCCAGATCATCGTGCCGAGACCGGCGTCGTGAGCCATCGGCATGAGCTCGTATTCGGCTTCACGCGCCTGCGGCGTGTAGTGAATCTGCTGGCTGATCGGCTTGGTGAAGCCCTCGCGTTCGCAGACGGCCATCACCTTCATCGCCTGCCAGGCCGAGAAGTTGGAGATGCCGTAGTAACGGATCTTGCCGTGGCCGACGAGCGTGTCCATGAGCTGCAGCGTTTCTTCCAAAGGCGTGGTGCCGTCCCACATATGCAGCTGGTAGAGATCAATATGGTCGGTGTTCAGCCGCTTGAGGCTGGCCTCGATCTGTTCGCGGATATGCAGGCGCGACAGGCCGCCTTCGTTGGGCCCGTCGCCCATGGGAAAACGCACTTTCGTGGTTACGAGCACGTCGTTGCGCTTGTCGCCCAGCGCCTTGCCGAGGATTTCCTCGGACATGCCGGCCGAATACATATTGGCGGTATCGAACAGATTCACGCCGTGATCAATGCTCATGTCGATGAGTTTGCGGGCATCATCGACGCCGGTATTCCCGAGCTTGGACATGAAGCCTTCGCCGCCGAAGGTCATGGTGCCGAGGGTGAGTTTGGAAACTTTCAGGCCGCTGTTGCCGAGCGTGCGGGACTGCATGACGGGCTCCGTCGCTGTATGTGCGAGGACGGTTGGTATGACCGATCGACGTTTCAAACGAAGATCGGCGTTGCGCCGGAATCCGATCCAGGCGATCGAACGCAACCGGGGCGAGTTGTTGCGGCGCAGCAAAATCGCCTAGACTCGGTACCTTTCGAGATCGAGGCGCGTTTGTCCATGTCCTTGTTATCCACCGCCGCTACGCGTATCGGCCGCCAGTTCGACCGTAACCGGGCGCGGATACGGCATTTGCGACAGCGTGTCTTTGACCGGCAGGCGCTCGTGCAGGCTGGCCAGACGCCGTTTGAGATCATTCACGACGACGGTCTGGTGTCGTTGCGCTATTACCCGCCGTTGGCCGAGAAAGAAATCGTGCTCGCCGATGGCAGCCGCGTCGCGGTGGCCCAGACGACACAACGCACGCCGCTGGTGATCGTGCCGCCGCTGGCGGTGAACATGCTTATCTACGATCTGTTCCCCGAGCGCAGCCTGGTCCGGTATCTGCGCGCACGCGGCTTCGAGCTGTATCTCGTGGATTGGGGCCGGCCTGGCCGTGGCCAGGATGACCTGCATCTGGCGGACTACTTCGATCGGCTGTTGCCGGCCGCGCTCGATCGTGTGCGTGCGCACAGCGGCGTGCAGCGGTTGAGTCTGCACGGCTGGAGTTTCGGCGGCCTGTTCAGTCTTTGTCATGCCGCGATCGCGTCCGACAGCATTGCCAATCTCGTGCTCGTGGGCGCGCCGGTTGATTACCACGACAACGGCGTGCTCGGCGAGCGCTACAAGGCATTGGCCCGGGCCGGGCACTGGACCCACGACAAGACCGGGCTGAGCGCGCATGGCCTGCCCACATCGTTATTGCGCTCGCCGGGTGTATTGAACTCGCTAGTGTTCAAGGCCACGAGTCCGAGTGCCGCGATTCGCAGCTATATGGGCCTTCTAGCGAATCTGCATGACGAAGACTACGTCAGCAATCACGCCACCAACGCCGCGTTTCTCGACGACATGGTGGCCTACCCGGGCGGTGTAGTGGCTGATTTCATCGATTATCTGTGGATCGACAACGTGCTGGGTGAAGGCCATCTGCCCATGCCCGATCCGCCCGCCGACCTGTCGGACGTGCAGGCACCGATTCTCAATATCAGCGGTCGCGGCGATCCGATCGTCACGCCCGCCTGCAGCCAGGCGATGACGCGCTTCGTGGCCAGCGACGATGTAACCTGCCGTACGATCAAGGGCGGGCACGTCGGCATCGTATCCAGCGAAACGGCCTTGGCCGAAACCTGGGGCGAGATCGCGGATTGGCTGATCGCACGTGACTAGAAATTTACCTATCCGTGTCGACTAGCCGCTGTTAGAGCGGGTGGCTACACTCGGACCAGATAAAAAATAGTGCGGGACGAGGGGCAGCGAATGGCGAAAGACGCAGACAGTATCGTGGTCGGCGCAGGGCTGGCCGGGCTGGTCGCAGCCGCTGAGCTGGCGGATGCCGGCAAGTCGGTTTTGATCGTCGAACAGGAAGGCGAGAACTCGGTCGGCGGCCAGGCGTTCTGGTCGCTGGGCGGGCTGTTCATGATCGATACGCCCGAGCAACGGCGTATGCGCATCAAGGACAGCCCCGAACTCGCGCTCAATGACTGGCTGGGCTCGGCCGCCTTCGACCGTGACGAAGACTACTGGCCGCGCAAGGTCGCCGAGGCGTTCATCGAATTCTCCGCGGGCGAAATGCGGCCCTGGTTGTACGAACAGGGCATGCGCTGGTTTCCGGTCGTGGGCTGGGCCGAGCGGGGTGGTTCACTGGCCAGCGGGCACGGCAACTCGGTGCCGCGTTTCCATCTGACCTGGGGCACCGGCCCCGGCACGGTGGCGCCGTTCGAACGCCGCGTGCGCGAACACATGCAAAGCGGGCGGATCACGCTCAAGTGCCGGCATCAGGTCAGCCGGCTGATCATGACCGACGGCGCGGCCACCGGCGTGGCCGGCGAGGTCCTCGCGCCCAGCACGGTCGAGCGGGGCCAGCAATCCAGCCGCGACATCCAAGGCGAATTCGAATTCAGCGCCGGCGCGGTGCTGGTCACGGCCGGCGGCATCGGCGGCAATCACGAACGCGTGCGCGCCAACTGGCCGGTCGAACGACTGGGGCCGGCGCCGGCGCACATGATTTCGGGCGTGCCGCATCACGTGGACGGACGCATGCTCGATATCAGCCGTGACGCGGGCGCGGCGATTATCAACAGCGATCGCATGTGGCACTACACCGAAGGCATCAAGAACTGGGATCCGATCTGGCCCATGCACGGCATTCGTATCATTCCCGGGCCGTCTTCGTTGTGGTTCGATGCGACCGGCCAGCGTCTGGCCGCCCCCTGTCTGCCGGGCTTCGATACGCTATCCACACTGCGCGAAATTCTGGCAACGGGCTACGACTACTCCTGGTTCGTACTCACCCAGAAGATCATCGAAAAAGAGTTTGCCCTGTCGGGTTCCGAACAGAATCCGGACATGACCTCGCAGCAGTGGCGCGAAGTGCTCAAGAGCCGACTGTCGAAAGGCGCGCCGCCGCCGGTCGAGGCGTTCAAGCAGCACGGCGAGGATTTCGTCGTGGCCGACAACCTCGACGAACTGGTGGCGGGCATGAACCGGCTGGCCGGCAGCGATCTGATCGATCGCGCTGCGCTCGAAGCCCAGATCGTGGCCCGCGATGCCCAGATCGACAACGCCTATTCAAAGGATGCGCAGATCACCGCGATCCACGGCGCCCGGCGTTATCTGGGCGACAAGCTGTTTCGTACCGCCACGCCGCACAAGCTGCTCGATGCCGCCAACGGCCCACTGATCGCGGTGCGTCTGCATATCCTCACCCGCAAGACGCTGGGCGGCCTGCATACCAATCTCGACGGGCAGGTGCTCGATGGATCAGGCCAGCCGATTCCCGGCCTGTATGCGGCCGGCGAAGTCGCCGGTTTCGGCGGCGGCGGCTATCACGGCTACAACGCGCTCGAAGGCACATTCCTGGGCGGCTGCATCTTTTCCGGGCGCTGTGCCGGCCGGCATGCGGCCGCACAACTCTAGGAATATCCGCTAGTCGATCACCCGCAGCGTGACGGGCGCGATGCCGCTACGAATCATGCCGATTTGTTCAGCCGCGCGCCGCGACAGGTCGAGGATGCGTCCGCGCGTATAGGGCCCGCGGTCGTTGATGGTCACAACGACATGGCGGCCGTTGTTCTCATTGGTGACTTGCACCCGGGTACCAAAAGGCAGGCTCCGGTGGGCGGCGGTCAGACGGCGCGAATCGAAGCGCTCGCCGCTGGCTGTGCGGCGCCCGTCGAACGCGCTTGCGTAATAGGCCGCCTCGCCGCGCTGATAGATCGCGCCTTGGTTTTGCACGCTGGCACAGCCGGCCAGCGACGCGAGCAGCACGACGGTTAGCAACATCGCGATTGCGCTAGACCGCGGGCGGCCGGGTTCTTGCATATGTTTCATAGGCGTCGCGAGCCATTCGCGGCGCGCAAGCGATAATACGGTGCGAGGGCCAGGAGAGAGTTTCGTTTATGCGCCATAAGGTTCTGCTTTTCGATCTGGACGGTACGCTCACCGATCCGCGTGAAGGCATCACGCGCTGCGTGCAGTATGCGTTGTCCCGTCAGGGCGTTCAGGTCGACGATCTGGCCCGGCTGGAATGTTTCATCGGGCCGCCACTCAAGCAATCGTTCATCGAATTCTATGGGTTCGACGCGGTGCAGGCGCAGGCCGCGGTCGACGATTATCGGGTGCGATTCGGGCGCAGCGGCATGTACGAGAACAGGCTCTATCAGGGCATTGTCGAACTGCTCGCCGCGTTGAAGGGCAGTGGTCGCCAGTTGTTCGTCGCAACCTCCAAGCCCTGGTTCTATGCGCGCCAGATCGTGCAGCATTTCGGGCTGGATTCGTACTTCTGCAGTGTCTACGGCAGCGAACTGGACGGCACGCGTACCGAAAAGCATGCCCTGATCGCGCATATCCTGCGCGAAGAGAAGATCGCGGCCGGCGATGCGCTGATGATCGGCGATCGGTCGTTCGATCTCATGGGGGCGCGCCACAACGGCGTGGCCAACGCGGCGGTGGGCTACGGCTATGGCAGTCGCGCCGAACTCGAGGCCGAAGCGCCCGACTACTATTTCCCCACGTTGGCCGATATGCAGCGCACGTTGTTGTCCTGTCGCGCCTGACAGCATCCGCTACTTTTCCATACGCTAGCGTATTGCGCTAATCTTTGCGCTTTGATTTGTGCAAGGATTTCGAAGATGACCGATGCCGATGCGCGTACGCCGCTATCGCAACTGCTGGCGGGCATGACCTGTGATGACGATGTCTGTCGTGTTCATGTGCCGGATGACTGGCTGCAAGGGCGCGCCATTTACGGCGGATTGACCGCGGCGCTGTGTCTGCAGTCGATCTACGAGCAGCATGGCCGGGACTTGCCGCCCCTGCGTAGCGCGCTGCTGAGTTTCATCGGCCCGGCGGGGCCCGATGTGGCACTGCGCCCGGTGGTGGTGCGCCAGGGCAAGTCCACGGCGTTCATTACGGTCGACATGCTCAGCGACGACAAGATCGCCGCGCGGGCTACTTTCTGCTTCGGCAAGGCCCGGGATTCGAAGGTGGCCCAGGCAGATCTTCCCGCGCCGCAAGTGGCTGACCCCGATGCGTGTGAGTCGTTCTTCGAGCGCGCCGGCGGCACCGCCCCGAATTTCACCCAGCATTTCGAAGGCCGTTTCGCCGGCGGCTCGATGCCGGTCAGCGGATCGGATAATCCCGAATATGTCATCTGGCTACGCCACCGGGACGCTGAAATCGACCCGGTGGTGGTGGGCCTGGCGGCCCTGGCAGATGCGTTGCCGCCGGCGGCGATGGCCAGTTTCAGCGAGTTGGCGCCGATCAGCACCATGACCTGGATGTTCGATGTGCTTGACGACGACCCGCGTACCGAAAACGGCTGGTGGTTGAGCCAGAGCGTGGCCGAGCACAGCGCCGATGGCTATTCCTCGCAGGCCATGCGGGTCTGGAATCATGCCGGCCAGCCGATCGTGGTGGGTCGCCAGAACGTCGCGATTTTCCATTAGGGCCCTGCCGCAGGACGCCAGCGCCTGGCGTCTCGGCATTTAAACGGATGGTTGCACCGCGGCGGCAGAACTAGAGTCGGGAGCGTTTATCCCCAAGGAGTTCTGCCGCCATGAGTGATCAGAAGCAGCCCAAGCAGTCCCAGTCCGAACAGCCCGGCGACGAGTCGGCCATGCGGCCCGAGCCGGAATATATCCGTGATAGCTATCGGGCCACGGATCGGCTCAAGGGCAAGGTCGCGCTCATCACCGGCGGTGATAGCGGCATCGGGCGCGCGGTCGCGGTGCATTACGCCGCAGAAGGTGCGGATGTGGCGATCGTGCATCTGGAAGAGCACGACGATGCCGCCGAGACGCAACGCCTGGTCGAAGCCCGCGGCGCGCGTTGTACGGTATATGCCGGCGACGTGGGGGATCCCGCGTTCTGTTATCAGCTGGCCGACGACGTGCTGGCCGCGTTCGGGCGCGTGAATATCCTGGTCAACAATGCCGCTGAGCAGTACGACTGGGACGATATCACCGAGATTCCCGACGACCAGCTGCTGCGCACCTTCCAGACCAACATCTTCAGCCACTTCTATCTGTGCAAGGCGTTATCGGCGCAGATGGGCGGGGGCGATACGATCATCGCCACGTCGTCGGTGAATGCCTTCAAGGGCAACGATACGCTCATCGATTATTCGGCCACCAAGGGCGCGATCCAGGGGCTGGTGCGTTCGCTCGCCCAGTCGCTGGTCGGGCGTGGCATACGCGTGAATGCGGTCGCGCCCGGCCCAGTCTGGACGCCGCTCATTCCGGCAAGCTTCGACGCTGAAAAAACCGCCCACTTCGGTGGCCAGGTGCCCATGGATCGGGCCGCGCAGCCCAGTGAAATCGCTCCGGCCTATGTCTATCTGGCCTGTGAAGAGTCGTCCTACATGAGCGGCCAGACGCTGCATCTCAACGGCGGGGTCATTCTCAATACCTAAGGCAGCCAAGCTGCCAGCGACCGCGGCTCAACAGCGGCTTTCCCCAAGCCTGGACACAGCATCGTCTGTGTCCAGGCTTTTTTGTGCCCGGGCGAAACTGTCATGCCAGTTTCATTGACGGGATCGATAATATGAATAACAATCATTCTCATTAACAAGTGTGTCGCGTAATTCGACTGTGGCACCGGGTTCATTTCGTCAGGGAGAGACGTGGGGAATGTCGGATTTCGAACACAAGGCAGCACACGCGCAAATCAACCGCCGGTTCTGGGTGCATATCGCCGTCTGTAGCGCGCTCGGCCTCGGGATATCGGTGTTACCGGCGAGCGCGTTCGCGCAGTCGGGTGATTCTGAAAACGCCGACGGCGCCGTCGAATCGCTGCCCACGATCGATGCCGGCAGCAACGATGGCGCGAGGAATCAGCGCCTGGGTTCGCAGACGCTGGCCCCGCTGATGGTCGAAGGCGAGGCGATCAACAGTGCGGACGCGCCCACCACCGGCTATTCCGCCGATGCCACGCGCGCGGCGACCAAGACCGATACGCCCTTGATCGAAACGCCGCAGGCCATCGACGTGGTTCCGCGTGAGCAGGTTGAAGATCAGGGCGCGCGCACGATCAACAATGCGCTGCGCTATACGCCCGGCGTATTCACCGGTCTGGCGGGCTCGTCGTCGCGCCAGACCACCATCGCACTGCGCGGTTTTCCCGGCGGCGATATCAATAACACTTTCCTCGATGGCATGCGCCTGGCCAATGACCCGGGCGCTTATTCGAACATCCAGATCGATCCGTTCTTTCTCGAGCGCATCGACGTGATCAAGGGCGCGCTCTCGGCACTGTATGGGCGCGCCCAGCCGGGCGGGCTGGTCAACTATGTCACCAAGAAGCCGCTCGACGAGCAGCAGGGCCTGGCCCGGGTTTACGGCGGCAGCTTCGGTACCTACGGCGCGGGCCTCGATGTGACCGGGCCTTTGCCGAACGCGGATATCGGTAATTACCGGGTGACGGTCAGCGGCGAAACCAGCGATACCCAGTACGACGTGGTCGAGCGCGAACGCTTCACGATCATGCCGCAGGTCAGCTTCAATCTCGCCGACGACACCTCGCTGTTGTTGCAGGCCTATATCCAGCGCGACCCGGAAGGTGGCTTCCATGGGTCGGTGCCCTACGACATCAGCGTGAACGGCGATCGCTTCGGCCGCACGGTGGATGACGAATGGGTGGATAGCGCACGCAACTACGAGGATTTCGACCGCGATATCAACCTGTTCTCGTTCCAGCTCGATCACGAAGTCAACGACAACGTGACGCTGACTTCGAAAGGTCGATACTCCGACGTCGATACCTCGCTCAAGCAGGTTTATCAGAACGGCTTCACCGCCGACCCCAGCGATCCGCCGGCCACGCTAACGCGTTTCTACTCCCGGGCCGAAGAAAATCTCAAGGCGCTGAGCTTCGATAACTACGGCGAAGTCGCATTCGATACCGGCGATATCGAGCATCGTATGGTTGTCGGTTTCGGCTACGAAGAGCGCGACAACACGGTACGTTATGCAGGCGGCTTTCAGGCGACCTCGCTGGATCCGTTCGACCCCAACTACGGCGGCGACCCGATTCTCGACGACGACAGCCTGCTTGCACCCAATGATCGCAAGACCCGCCAGGTCGGCTTCTATCTGCAGGATCAGATGGAATGGAATCGGTTCCATCTCGTGCTGGGCGGGCGCCAGGATTATCTCAAGCGTGAATACGTCAACGGCACCAGCGGCGAACGTGCCGATCGTAGCGACGATGCATTTACCGGGCGTGCTGCATTGCTCTATCAGTCTCGCTTTGGGTTGTCGCCCTATGTGTCCTATAGCGAAGGCTTCAACCCGACGGCCTATACGCCGGCCAACGGCAGCGTGGCGCCGCCCGTGGAAAGCCATCAATACGAAGCCGGTCTGAAATACCAGCCGCCCGGCGTGGATGCGATGTTTACGTTGGCGGTCTACGATCTCACGCAGGAAAACGTGCTGCAGCGTTTCGCCGTGAGCCCGCCCCGCTTCGATAGCGTGGGCGACGTACAGTCCAAAGGCATCGAGTTGTCCGCGCGTGCAGATATCACCGACAGACTCAACGTAATCGCCTCCTACTCGAATAGCGATGTCGAGTATCAGGACAGCGTGCCCGATCAGGGTGTGATTGCCGGCAATACCTTCACCCGTACGCCGGATCAGCTGGCCTCCGCCTGGGCGAAATACGACCTGACTTCCGCCATCGATGTGGGCGCCGGCGTGCGCTATGTGGGCGAAAGCTATGCCGATGCCGCGAACAACGTGAAAGTGCCGGACTACACCCTGGCCGACGCCATGGTCAGCGTGAAGCTGGGCGAATTCGCGCCGTCACTTGACGGGGCGACGCTGCGGTTGAACGCCAACAACGTATTCGACAAGGAATACGTCGAGGCCTGCTTCAGCCCCAACAACTGCTACTACGGCTATGCCCGCGAGGTGATCGCCACGCTGGATTATCAGTTCTAGGGTTTTGACCCACTCATGAGGTGGCCCGTCGTCGCGACGATGACGGGCCGCTGATATGTCGAAATAAAAGCGAGGGGAGAAGGGCCGCGCAGCCTGCGTGCGCGGGATCGTGCGTTTTTATCTCGAAAAGGAGGCCTGCGTGTTGCGCACCTCGAATCAGCCGGCATCGATACACGGCGAACAGTCGATCGAAGCAGCCGAAACCGCCCGCCGGGCGCAGGTATTCAACGAACACAATCTCGACCTGTTTCGTGATCAGGTCGATCAGGCCGCCGACGCGGTGGCCGCGGCCATGCGGCGCGCCAAGCGTGTACATAGCGGGGTTCTGCCCAGCGAACTCGCGCCCGACTTCGAAAAGCTCGACCTCGATGAAACCTGTGACGACATGGGCGCGGCGTTGGCCGAACTACGTCGGGTGTATCTCGACCATGCGGTGTATTTCCATCACCCACGCTATGCCGCCCACCTGAACTGCCCGGTGCTGGTGCCCTCGATCGCCGCGGAAGTGGTGCTCAGTGCCATCAACTCGTCGCTGGATACCTGGGATCAGAGCGCGGGGGCCACATTCATCGAACAAAAGCTCATTGCCTGGACGGCCGATCGCGCCGGTCTGGGCGCAGCGGCCGATGGTGTATTCACCAGCGGCGGCACCCAGTCGAACCTGATGGCCATGCTGCTCATGCGCGACGGCTGGTGCGCGCGCCAATACGGCCACGGTACGGTGCAGAAGCAGGGCCTGCCGGGCGAAGCGGCGAGACTACGGGTGTTCGTGTCCGAAGTCAGCCATTTCAGCCTGTCCAAGGCCGCCGCACTGCTCGGCCTGGGCCACGACGCAGTGGTGGGCGTGGCTTGCGACGAAGCCATGCGTATGGATACCAGGGCATTGCAGCGGGCGATCGCCGACTGTCGGGCGGCGGGCGATATTCCCATCGCGGTCGCGGCCACCTGTGGCACGACCGACTTCGGCAGCATCGACGACATGCATGCGATCGCGACGGTTTGCCGGGACGAGCATCTATGGATGCACGTCGACGCAGCCTACGGCTGCGGGCTGCTGGTTTCGAACCGACACGGCCACAAATGCGCCGGTATCGAAAACGCCGATTCGCTGACCGTGGATTACCACAAGGCGTTCTTCCAGCCGGTTAGCTGTAGTGCGTTCATCGTGCGCCGCGGCGCCGACCTGGGGCTGATCACCCATCATGCGGATTACCTCAACCCGGTCGAAGCGGCAGCCGCCGGCACACCGGATCAGGTCAATAAATCATTGCAGACCACCAAGCGTTTCGACGCGCTCAAGCTGTGGCTGACACTGCGTACGCTGGGCGCGGAGGCCATCGGCGAGGCGTTCGACGGCGCGGTGGCGCTGGCCCGTGCGACCTACGAGCTCATGCTCGCCGAGCCACGCCTGGAGCTGTTGCACCGGCCCGAACTCAGCACGATCGTGTTTCGTTATCGGCCGTGTCTCACCGCCTCCGAAGCCGAGCTGGATGCGCTCAATGCGCGCATTCGTTCTCAGCTGGCCCGCGACGGCGCAGCCATGATTGCGGCCACCAAGGTCGATGGCCGGCGTTATCTCAAGTTCACGCTACTCAACCCGGCCACCACGGTCGAGCAGATGGGTGAAATCGTCGATCTGATTCTGGCCTACGGCATGGCCGCCGAAACCGGCGCGACATCGATCGACGCCGCGCCGGTCGCGAACCCGGAGTATCGCCGCCATGGATAAGTGCCAACCTCCCATCCACGACGTGGCCGGTATCGGTATCGGCCCGTTCAATCTGGGGCTGGCCGCACTCGCCGCGCCCATCGACGAGCTCGACGCGGTGTTCATCGACGAAAACGCGCATTTCGACTGGCATCCGGGTCTGCTGCTCGACGGCGCGACCCTGCAGACGCCGTTCATGGCGGATCTGGTCACGCTAGCCGATCCGACCAGCGAATACAGTTTTCTCAACTACCTGAAGCAGACCGGGCGGATCTACGCGTTCTATATTCGCGAAAACTTCTTCATGCTCCGGCGCGAATACAACCAATACTGTCGCTGGGTCGCCGAGCGACTGGATAACCTCGTCTTTGCCACGCGGGTGGTGGCCACCGACTACGATGACGCCAACGCCTGCTACGTGCTCACCCTCGAGGATACCGCCAGCGGCGAGCGACGTGCGCTCTACGCCCGGGCGTTGGTGGTCGGCAGCGGCCCCGATCGGTATGTGCCGGCGTGCTGTCGCGACCTGGACCAACGCGCGATCCATGCCTGCGAATTCGGCCCGGCAAGCGAGCGTCTCCAGGCCAGCGATTCGATCACCGTGGTCGGCAGTGGCCAGAGCGCGGCCGAGGTCTTTCATGCCCTGCTGCTGGAGCAGGAACGCCACGGCTATCGGCTGGACTGGTTCACCCGCTCGCCGCGGTTCTTTGCCCTGAACTACGACAAACTCACCTTGGAGATGACCTCGCCGGAGTATGTCGACTATTTCCATGGCCTGTCGGAACACCGGCGCCACAAGCTCGGCGAGGAACACAAGGCGCTCTACAAGGGCATCGACGAGTCGTTGATCAATGCCATCTACGACTTGATGTACGAACGCGACGTGGCCGGCACGCTGGATGTCGGCCTGCAGGCGAATGTGGAATTGCGCGATGCCCGCAATAGCGCCGATGGCGGCGGTATCGAGCTGGACTTCTTCCAGCACGAGCAGGGCGCGGGTTTCACCCATCGCAGCGAGCGCGTGGTGCTGGCCACCGGTTTTGCCTATCGCGTGCCGGACTATATCGACGGAATCGCCGATCGTATCCGCTGGGACGCCCAGGGGCGTTTCGATGCATCACGTTATTACGCAGTCGACCACGACAACGCCGAGATCTTCGTACAGAACGCCGAAATTCATACCCATGGTTTCGTCACGCCCGATCTGGGCATGGCCTGTTATCGAAATGCCTGCATTCTGCGGGCGTTGACCGGCGTCGAGCACTACGCGATCGAGCAGCGCATCGCCTTCCAGCATTTCGCGGTGGATACGCCCGGCGCGCCGGCCACGGATCGACGCCGTGCCCCGGCTTGAGCGGCCCGTACATCGGTCGACTTCGATCTTTTCAACTTCAAGCAAGGAAACCCGCGTGAGCGATAGCCCCGTGCTTCAGGCGCGCCAGATTCCCGGTATCGGCGAACTGGCGATCACGCCATTCGATATCGAGCGCCATGTGCCCACGGCCCACGCCTGGCTGCGTAGCGACCATGCCCGTTTCTGGGGCATGCAGTCGCTGGATGCGCAGCAGGTCCATGACTATTTCGTCGAGCTGGCTGCGTCACCCGATTTCGATGCCTTCATCGGCCTGCATGAGGGCCGGCCCACGTTTCTCGTGGAGCGCTACGCGCCGGCCGCCGAAGCCATCGGCGCGCACTACGACGTGCAGCCCGGCGATATCGGCATGCATGTGCTGGTCGCCCCGGCCGACAAGCGCATCCCCGGATTCACCTGGGCGGTGTTCGTTCAGATCATGGATTTTCTGTTCAGCGATGCGCGCGTCGAGCGCGTGGTGGTCGAGCCGGACGTCACCAACGAAGCGATTCATCCGATCAACCGTCGGGCCGGCTTCGTCTACCACCGTCAGGTCGCATTGCCGGGCAAGACCGCCTGGTTTGCGACCTGTACGCGCGCCGATTACCGCGACGCACTCTGCGACTTCACAGCCAAGGATTCTGCCTGATGACCCGTATGCCCATCACCGCCACCGAACAGGCCATCGCCCATCTCGACGAACGTACCTGGCGTGCGGCCAATACCCGCATGGTCACGAAGATGCTCAGCGAATTCAGCCACGAATTGCTGATTACGCCCGAGCTGGCGGCCGGCGGTGACGGTTTCTATACGCTGGCACTCGAACAGGGCGTGCAGTATCGCTTTGCCGCGCGTGTGCTCGAACTTGAGCACTGGCATATCGAACCGGGCACACTGGAAAAGACGGTCGACGACGTGCCCGCGGCCCTGGATGCGGTCATGCTCGTTACCGAACTGCGCGACGTGCTGGGCATCGGCCCGGCCGCGCTGCCCATCTATCTGGAAGAAATCACCGCCACGCTCTACAGCATCGCCTACAAGATCGCGCATGGCGGGCCGGTGGCCGCCGATTTCGTCGACGGCGACTTTCAGCGTATCGAAGCGGCGATGACCGAAGGGCACCCCGCCTTCGTGGCCAATAGCGGGCGTATCGGATTCGACAGTATCGACTATCGTGCCTACACGCCGGAAGCCGCCGCCCCCATCCGGCTGGTCTGGGTCGCGGCCCATATCAGTCGTGCCGAGTTCGTCTGCAGCGCGGACCGCAGTTACGCCGAACATATGGCTGCCGAGCTGGACGGCGCAACCCATGCCGCGTTCACCGAGCGCCTGGCCGATGCCGGACTGGATGTCGCCGACTATTTGCTTATGCCCGTGCATCCCTGGCAATGGCACAACAAGCTGGTCTATCTGTTTGCCGGCGAGATCGCGAGCCGGCATCTGGTTTATCTCGGCTTCGGTCAGGATACCTACCAGGCCCAGCAATCGATACGCACGCTGTTCAATCGCGACCACCCCGCGCGTTGCTACGTGAAGATGGCGCTATCGATTCTGAATATGGGCTTCACCCGTGGCCTGTCGCCGTATTACATGCGCGGCACGCCCGAAATCAACGACTGGATCGACACGCTGATACGTAGCGATGCCTATCTGCAGACCAAGGGCTTTTCCATCCTGCGCGAAGTCGCCTCCATCGGTTACCGCCACCCGCAGTTCGAAGCGGCCGCGGCGAAAACCGATGCCTACAACAAGATGCTGGCCGCGCTCTGGCGGGAAAGCCCGATCAACCAGATCGAGAAGGGTCAGCGCCTGATGACCATGGCCGCGCTGCTGCATCGCGACGCCGATGAAGCGTCCGTAATCGGCGCGCTCATCGATGCCTCACCGCTGGATATCGACAGCTGGCTGGCGCGCTATCTCGATGCCTACATGAGCCCGCTACTGCACTGTTTCTACGCCCACGATCTGGCGTTCATGCCGCACGGCGAGAACATCATTCTAGTGCTGGAAGACAATGTGCCGGTACGCGCGATCATGAAGGATATCGCCGAAGAGGTCGGCATCATGAATACCGAGGTCGAGCTGCCCGGCGAGGTTGCCCGGTTATCGGTCGAGGTGCCCGAAGAGCTGAAGGTGCTCAGCCTGTTTACCGACCTGTTCGACCTGATCTTTCGTTACATCGGCGCGATTCTGCATACCGAACGTGGCTATTCGCAGCAGGCGTTCTGGCAGCAGGTGGCCGACTGCGTGCACGACTATCAGGCCGCCCATCCGGAATTCGCCGACAAGTTCGCGCGCTACGACCTGTTCGCGCCCGAGTTCAAGCGCTCCTGTCTTAACCGGCTGCAACTGCGCAACAACGCCCAGATGATCGATCTGGACGATCCGGCCGGTAATCTGCAGTTTGCCGGTACGCTGGCCAACCCGATCGCACGGCCGCCGGCTTAGCCGCCGGCCGGCGCGGGCGCATCGCAGGCTTCAGGCCACCCAGGCCTGGGCCGAGTCGCGGTCGGCCGAGCGAAAGGTTTCGCATTCGGTGTTCGGCGAGAGCTTGTCGATCACCGTGGTGGCGGTCCGAATGCCTTCCACGTCGGACACCACGGCCAGCTTGTCGAAACGCTCCCAGTGCTTGATCGCGTCCTTGAGTTCGTTGAACGCGGTCGACGCCGACATGCCGCCCAGCGACTTGATTTCCACATACAGGCGCAGTTTGTCGTGCTTGGCCAGCTGTTCTTCCATTTTGGACAGCACATTCGAAAAATCGCGGGAATTGATTTCGCCGTCGATTTCGATGGGCACGACATAGTCGACATCGGGCTTGAACGGGGCAATACGTAGCATCGTGTAGCTCTACGGTTTCGAAATGAACCGTCACGCTATCAGAGATGGCTGGCGTTTCGATGACACGGGGCGAGGTGCGCCGGGCAGCCCGTGCGACACTCGGCGATCTGATTCGACACGAGCCGATTGGCATGGCCACATCAACCATTACGCAGATCACGCTGGACGCGTTTCGAGACGATATCCAGTCCCGCGCCATGCCGGGCTGCGGCGCGGTCGCGGCCAACGCCGCGGCCAACGGTCTTGCCCTGGTGCTCAAGGGGCTGCGGCTGACGCAATCCAACGACGACGATGGCACAGCCCAGCGCTTGATCGCGCAGGCGCAGCGGCTGCTGGAACAGCTCGGCGACTATGCCGACGAAGATATCGCCGCCTTCAAGGCTTATCTGGCGGCCAAGAAACGCAACGATAAGAGCGATTCGGAGGCGGAGTTGGAAGAGGCTGTGGAGCGCATCAATCAGGTGCCGCTGGATACGGCCCGCTGCTGTCTCGAGGCCCTCGAATACACCGAACAGGCCATAGGCGATATCAAGGCTGCGCTGCAAAGCGATGCCCGGGCCGGCGCACAGCTCATCCACGCCGGTCTGTCGATGGTGTTGATCAACGTGGATACCAACATCGACGGGCTCGAAGACGAAGCCGAGCGGCGCCAGCTGGCCGACCAGCGCGCCTCGCTACAGGCCGAGGCCGACCGGCTGCTCGAGCGTTTGCTTCGCGCTCGCTCGTAATCGCGCACGCCTTAACAATCCGGCACCGTGACGTCATTTCTGATGTACAAAGACCGGCACCAGGTCCGCGACGCCGATTTCAGTTACTTCGATCTCGCGCTTTGATGCCTTATTTGCGCTTCTTGGCGTTCATTTGCGGACAGCATGCTTGTATGAACGCGGCCGACCTCATACACAATTAACGCTATTCCTTGGCGAGTCAAGAACGCTCCCGCGAACGGTCGATACGCGCGCGTTTGGCCGCGTATTCGGCCAGGGCACCCCAGTCCTTGTCGCCGTCGCCGTTGGCAATGATCTCGTTGAGGCTGTCTCGCACCACGCCGCCCAGCGGCAGCGGTACCTGACGATCGTTGGCGGCCGACAACGCCAGGCCCACATCCTTGTTACCGAGTGTGGCCGGCATGTTCGCCGGCCGGTATCTGGATTCGCGAATCAGGCCTGCATAGCTTTGATAGCCCAGACACGCGAACAGTGTGTTGGTGACGATATCCAGGAACTTGCCCGTGTCGATGCCGTAGACCTCGCCCAGGGCACAGGCTTCGCCCATGGACTCGATCGCCACCGCCAGCATGAAGTTGACCTGGATCTTCACCACGTTCGCCATTTCGGCCGAATCGCCCACCGGCCAGACCTTCTGGCCGATTTTTTCCAGCAGCGGGGTGGCGGTGTCGATCGCCTGTTGATCGCCAGCCGCCAGAATATTGAGTTTGGCGGCAGCAGCCACATCGGCTCGACCCATCACCGGTGCCGCAACATAGGCCACCCCGTGTTCGGCGTGCAGAGCCGCCATGCGCTTGGCAAATGGTACGGAAACCGTGGCCATGTTGACGTGGATCGCGCCGTGCTTCATCGCCGCCAGCGCGCCGGATTCCACCGTCACCTGTTCGCAGATCGCATCGTCGGCGAGCATGGAGAACACGACGTCGGCATCGGCCACCGCGGCCGCAGGTGAATCGGCGGCCTGTGCGCCGGCTTCGCGCAACGAGTCCACCGGGGCCTGCGAACGGTTCCAGACGGTCAGGTCCGCGCCGCCGGCCAGAAGGTTGCGGGCCATGGGCGCGCCCATGGTGCCGAGCCCGAGAAAAGCTGTTTTCATGAATCGCTCCGAGTCAGGACGAGAAAGGCGTCATACGCTATCACGTGCATGATGCACGGAGTATCGCGATGGGCTTGGCTAGGTTTTGGCCGCCGGTCCACTTCGACTGGCAATCGCCACACCGGCCACGGCCACGCCCATGCCGACGATCTGAAGCGTATTGAGCGTTTCGTCGAACAACAGATAGGCGAGAATCGCGACCACCGGCGGCACCAGATAGAACAGTGAGGCCACGCTGGCCACCGAGCCGCGGCGGATGAGAAACAGCAGCAGCGAAATCGCGCCTACCGACAGCCCCAGCGATGACCACAGCAAGCCGGTCCAGGCCTGCCAGGTCATCTCGAAACGCCCGCTTTCGAGCCAGAGCACGACCGGCGCGGTGACGATGGTCGCGCCGATGAACTGTACGGCGGCGTTGGTGCGGATATCGGCTGCCGAGCCGGTGCGTTTTTGCCAGATGGTGCCTAGCGTAATCCCGAACATGGCGGCGAACACGGCCAGCAGCGGGGCGGCGCTGATATCGGCCATATCCACGGCCAGACGCGGTTCCAGCACGAGTAGTGCGCCGCCAAAACCCAGGGCGATGCCGAGCCATTTGCGTATGCCCACCGTTTCGCCCAGCAGCGGGAAGGCCAGCACCGCGGTGAGCAGCGGTTGCAGGCCCACCACGAGCGCAGCGATGCCGGCGGGGAGTCCGTCATTGACTGCCCAGAACACCCCGCCCAGATAAATACCCTGTAACAGCACGCCAGCGACCAGTGCGTTCGTCCAGGCGCGCAGACCGCGCGGCCAGGGCGCGCCCACCGCGATCGCGATTACCGCAAAGGCGGCAATCGTGAGCAGATAGCGATAACACAAAAAGGTCAGTGGATCGGTATAGGGCGCGACCAGCCGCGCGGCGATGAAGCCGGTCGACCAGATCAGTACGAACAGCAACGGTAGGGCACGGGCGAGCATTACGGCGCTCCGGTCGATTCAGGGCGACGGCGATATGGCGCGCGATGTGCCGTCATCAGTCGAGATCGGCACTGGTGGCCCAGTTGGGCATGAGGTCGTTGCTGGGCTGTTCCTTGTCGAGCAGCTTGTGCGCGGTTTCCACCCCGGCAATCGGCAAACCAGTCGGGTCGAGCTTGCCGATCTGGACCAGCAGCGAGGCCTGATCCCAGTAGATATGCTCGTTGTAGAGCTTGTTACCACGAAAGGTCACGATCGCCACGAAAGGAATCTCGACGTATTTTCCGGTGGGCTCGATACCCGGCAGCAGCCAGTCGATTTCGCAGTCGTGGGTAAAGCACAGCACGAATTCGTCGACCATGCGGTCCACGCCCACCGTGCGCGAAATCGGCTTCATCTGCAGGTCGGCCGGGTTCTTCGGGATGAAGTGGTGCTTGTAGAAGCGTTTGAGATAGTCGTGGCCGGTGCCGCCGGTCATGGTTGGGACATGGTTCACATAGGGCTCGGCGACCATGGTCTTCATGGTTTCGTCGACGTCGCGGGCCGCGAATTCCAGCTCGAAGTGATGATCGGCCAGGGCGGCCAGGTCGTAGCGCGGGCCGAGGGCGGCGCGCAGCACACCCAGCGTGCGCGTATGCGCCAATCGGGCCGCGCCCGGGTTGTAGTGGTCGTTGCCCCAGCGGTTGAAGGCATGATCGGCGTTGTCGTAGACGAAGATCTGCACGTCCGGGTTGCCGGCAAAGACGCTGCGGATCTTGTCGATCGTCTCGGGCGGCGAGAACTTGTCCAGGCCGCCGAAGTGCAACGCCATCGGGCAGTCGATGGCCTCGGCCAGGTGCAAAGACTCGTCGATACCCACGCCGTAGTAGCCGACTGCACAGTCCACATCACACTGGGCGGCCGCCAGATAGGCGAGCTTGCCGCCCAGGCAGAAACCGACGACGCCCACATCGCCACGACCGGGTTCGGCGACGACTTCGTCCAGCGCCCGAGCGGCGGCCACGGTGGCGGAGATATCGGCCATGGTGCGTTCGATATCCAGATTCTGGAAATAGCCGAATGCCTGTTCGAAGTCCTCGGGGGCGTAGCCGAGTTCGATATTCGGTTCGAACTGATGAAACAGGTCCGGCGCGATGGCGACATAGCCTTCCTCGGCATAGAAATCGCACACCTCGCGAACATGGCGATTCACGCCGAATATCTCCTGCAGCACGATTACGGCCGGGCCGTGGCCGGCTTCGGGAAGGGCGCGGTAGGCGTCGAAACGGCTGCCGTCCGGGGCATCGATCTGAATAGTGTCGGCACTCATAAATACTGTCTGGCTCATGCAACGGGTGCGCATTATCGAACAGCGGCGGATCGAGGCCAAACGTGGCGCCGGCATGGAAAGTATCAAATGATCATAAAATAGTATAAAGTGATCATATGATTAATCGGAGTCGGTCATGACATCTGCTGCTGTCCAACAGGCCGCCCCGGGCGATATTCACGACGCCGAGCTGCGGCGGCGGGTCAGCCCCGGGGCGTTGCGCACTTGGTTTGCGATCGCCACGCAATGGGGCCTGACCGATATTCAGGCGGCACGCCTGCTGGGCACGCCGGTGAGTACCTACCGGCGTTGGAAGCGCGCCCCGAATATCACCCTCGACGTCGGCCAGATGGAGCGTTTGTCGCTACTACTGGGTATCTACAAGAGCCTGGAAATGCTGCTGCCGCGTGCCGATGCGGCCGATGGCTGGATCAAGCAGCCCAACCACAACCCGTTGTTCGGCGGCAAGACCCCGCTGGAGCGCATGCTTGCCGGGCATATCGAAGATCTGGCCGTGGTACGGCGTCATCTCGATGCCGAGCGGGGCGGTTGGGCATGAGTGGGCTGGCTGTCGACGATTTCGCGCGCCGGCGTGTGCGCTGGCAGCCCAGCTATCGGCTCGTGCCCTCGCGGTTTCCGCCGCGCGGATTGTTCGATCGTGTCGCCGACGCGGCCGATCTGGAAGCCACTTTCGCGGTCGAGTCGCTCACCAACGACCGTCTGCGCGACGAAGTCGGCGAGCTGTCGCGGGTGCCGGTCGACGAGCGTATGACCGGCCCGGGCGCGACGCCGGTGATGGCGGCGTTCACCCACGTCAATCCGGCTGGTTCGCGTTTTTCCGACGGCAGCTTCGGCGTTTTCTATGCCGCGAAGAGCGAAGCCACCGCGGTACGCGAGACGGTGTTTCATCGCGAGCGGTTTCTTGCCGATAGCCAGCAGCCGCCGATGACCATCGAAATGCGGGTCTATCGGGTCGATCTCGACGGCGATCTGCGCGACCTGCGCGGCGATCGACCTGCCGCCCTGCCGCTGCTCGATGGCGACAGCTATGCCCAGTCGCAGCGCTACGGGGTGCAGGTGTATATGGCCGGCGAGCCGGGCATCGTCTATCCCAGCGTGCGAGATCCCGGCGGCGAATGTGTGGCCGTCATGCGTACGCCGGTACTCGCCCCCGCGGTTCAGGGCCGGCATTTCGGCTATATCTGGGACGGCGCGCGGATCACCGATGTGGTCACCCTCGGCGAAAGCGGGATCACACCCCACGGTTGAGCTGCGTGCGGCCTTAGCGCCGCCCGCGTTTTTTCGAGCCATGACAGTCGTTTGGCACCGTGCTGCGACAATTTGCCTCATGGGCAATTGCCCGGGCCGCCCCTAAGCTTGCCGTCGCTTGCTCAGGGGAATGATTCATGCGGATTCGTATTGCCGCGGCGTGGCCGCGTGTGGGTTTTCTTGTGGCTTTGTCTTTCAGTGCAGCGCCGAGTCTGGCCCAGCCCGATAATGCGGCAGGCGAGACGCTCGCGCCGTTGACCATCGAAGACAGTGCCCTGGTGCCAGCCATTGCCGGCGAAACCGAAGTCAGCAATCGCCTGAATCTCAGCGCCGAGGAATCCCCGGCCACGGTCGATACGCTCACAAGCGACACCATGCAGCGCCGCGGACTGGCCACGTTTACCGAAGCCGCGCGCACCTTGCCGGGCGTGACCGGCGGCAATATCCCGGGTTCGCCCGCATCGTTGTCGATGCGCGGTTTGCCGCGCGGCAATGTGAACTACCTGTTCGATGGCATGCGCGCGGCCGATTCGGAACTGGTGGTGCGCGATTTCGATACCTTCAACTTCGAGCGTATCGAGATTCTCAAGGGCCCGGCCTCGGTGTTGCACGGCGACGGCGGCCTGGCCGGCACAGTGAATCTGGTCACCAAGAAACCCACGCTCGAGGCCAACAGCGCCGAAGCGATGGCGAGTGTGGGCAGTTTCGATACGCTGCGTGCCGGCATCGGCGGCAATCGCGTGCTCTCGGATCGGGTTGCGGTGCGCGCGGATCTGTCGCATCGCCGCTCGGAGGGTTTCATCGACGACAACGACTCGCGCACGACCCAGCTCACCACCGGCGTGCTGTTCCAGGCAACCGACCGGCTGTCGCTGTCTGCTTCTTATGACTACTTTCGTGACCACTATGCGGCGTCGTACTACGGCGCGCCGCTGGTAGGCCGTGCAGTGGCCCGCGATCCCGCCGATATCGTCAGCGCGCCGGGCGATCTCGTGCTCGACAAAGCCGAGCGCGATACCAACTACAACCCGCGCAATTCCGTGATGGAATCGGACAGCCACTGGCTGCGCACACGCGCGGCCTACACGCTTAATGATCGGTGGGAATTCATCAACGAACTGGCCTATTACACGGCCGATCGCAACTGGGTGGAAACCGACAGCTATACCTTCAATCCGGCGACCGGGCTGCTGGATCGCTCGACCGGACGGATCGCCCACGATCAGGATTTCGTCAGCGAACGCGCCTATACCCACTTCGACGGAGAACTGGCCGGCCATCGCAATCGCTTCGCCGTCGGTGGCGAATACAAACACAGCAATTTCACCACCCCGCGGCGTTTCGGCAGCGCGACGTCGGTGACTGTCGCCGACCCGGATCGTGGCCATGTGCCGGGCGATAGCGCGGCCAACTTCGCCACCCGCGTGAACTACGACAGTCAGGTCGATACGGTCGGCGTATTCGCCGAGAACGCGCTCAACCTCACCGACGAATTCATCTTCGTGGCCGGCGTGCGCTACGAACATATCGATCTGGATCGGCGTATCGACGACCTGGCCGCCGATACGCGCACGACCTTCGGCCGTTCGTTCGATCCGGTGTCCTGGCGTGTGGGGGCGGTATATGAACTCAGCGACCGCGATCAGCTCTATGCCCAGTTCAACCATGCGGTCGCGCCCGTTGGCAGCCTGCTGCTGTCGAACACCGCGCGCGCGGAGTTCGATCTGTCGGAGGGCGATGCCATCGAAATCGGCCTGCGTAATCGCTTCTGGGGCGACCGCGCCACGCTGACCACATCGCTCTACCAGATCAAGCAGAACGATATCCTCACCCAGGACCCCAACAACCCGCAGCAGACGGTGCAGGGTGGCAGCCTGCAATCGCGCGGCGTGGAACTGGATCTGGGTCTGGTCCTGACCGAGCGCTGGCAGCTGGATGCCAATCTCGCCGTGCTGGATGCCGAATACGCCCGGCTTTTCGATGGCAGCGGACGCAATCTGTCCGGCAACACGCCAGTGAACGTGCCGGAGCACGTGGCCAATCTGTCCAGCTATTACACACTCGCGCAACTGCCATTCACCGTGGGCGCGGATGTGCAGCACGCAGGCGATTTCCATACCGATACGGCCAATACCATTCGGGTCGACGGGCATACGGTGTTCGGGGCCTGGGTGAGCATGCCGCTCGATACCTTCGGCGCAGACGGCACGCTGACCCTGCGCGGGCGCAATCTCACCGATGAATTCTATGGCGAGTGGTCGGGTTACAGTGCGAGCCAGATCTATATCGGTGCGCCGCGCAGCGTGGAGCTGGCCTGGACGGGCGCGTTTTGAGCGTAACCGATCAGCCAGAGGCGACGGCGCGCGTATCGAAAGTACGCCCGGTTGGGCGCTGGTATGCGACCGTTTGGCGCTGGCATTTCTATGCCGGCCTGGTGGTGGCGCCGTTTCTGCTGATCCTGGCCGTGACAGGCGCGATCTATCTGTTCAATACCGAGCTCAACGATGCGATCTATCCGGATCTGATGTTCGTCGACGGCAGCGGCCCGACGATGCCCGCCAGCCAATGGGTCGCCAGCGCCGAACAGGCCTTTCCGGGCGCTACCGTCACGCGAATCAATATGCCGACCGCCCTCGGTCGCAGTGCGATGCTGTTCCTGACCCCGGCGCAGGGCGCGCCGCGGCGCGTATTCGTGGATCCGGCCACGGCCGCGGTGCTGGGTTCGTTCGTCTATGAACGCACGCTCGTGGGCATTGCCGATACGGTGCATGGGTCGCTCATGCTCGGCTGGGTGGGGGATGCGCTCGTCGAACTGGCGGCCTGCTGGGCGGCGATTCTGATCGTGACCGGCCTGTATTTGTGGTGGCCACGACGCCGCGGCCGGGCGGGCGTGTGGTATCCACGTCTGGCGGCGCGCGGCCGGCGTTTCTGGCGCGATCTGCATGCGATTACGGGAATCTATGCGGCGGCGCTGATTCTGTTTCTGATCTTCACTGGCTTGCCCTGGGCCGGTATCTGGGGCGGTCAGCTGTTCACGCCCGCCGTCGAAGCCCTGGGCCTGGGGTATGCCGGCGCCCGCACGCCGCCGACGTCGGCGGCCGAGGCACCGCGAACCACCCCGGCCGAACGCGGCCGCGGCACGCCCTGGGTGCTGGAAAACGTGACCGCGCCGATGTCGTCGGGCGGGCATGAACACCACGGCGGTGCCATGCCACGCGATGAACGCCCGCTGCCCGCGCCCGATATTGGCGTGGATCGCGTTCGTCGGATCCTTGCCGAACAGGGCCTGGCCGAGGACTACTGGCTCATGCTGCCCGCCGGTGCCACCGGCGTGTACAAGGCGCAGACGTATCCCGATCGCCCACAGGGGCAGCGCACGTTATTCATCGACCGCTACAGGGGGGCGGTGCTGGGCGATATCACGTTTAGCGATTACGGCGTGGCGGGCAAGGCCATCGAACTGGGCGTTGCCCTGCATATGGGGAATTACTTCGGACTGGCCAACCAGCTCGTCATGCTCGCCACCTGCCTGGCGATCGTCATCCTCGTGAGTACCGGTTTCGTGATGTGGTGGCGTCGTCGCCCGGCCGGCGGCCTGGGTGCGCCGCCGCGGCGCGCACCGATCCGGTTGCGTTATCTGGGCGTGATCATGATCGCCATGGCCGTGCTGTTCCCGCTCGCCGGGGCCAGCCTGATTGCGGTCCTGATCGGGGACCGCTTGTTTCAGATGCTGCGGCGCGGCGCGCCCGTGCCGAGCTAGTACCGCACCGGCTTCTTGTCGAGCTTGCGCTGCAGGGTCCGCCGATGCAGACCCAGCGCACGGGCGGCTTCCGAGATATTGCCCTCGTGCTCGGCGAGTACGCGCTGGATATGTTCCCACTCGAGACGCTTGAGTGACATGCGCTCGCCGGGATCGTGCTCGGGGCGGTCGTCGGCCTCGCCGGCCAATGCGGCGAGCACGGCCGGCGCATCCACCGGTTTGGCCAGATAGCCGGCCGCGCCGCGCTGCATGGCGGTCACCGTGGTGGCGATACTGGCATAGCCGGTCAGCACGATGATTTTCAAATCGCCCACGCGTTCGCGCAGTGGCTCGATCAGCGCCAGTCCGGAGGTATCGCTGCCCAGGTTCAGATCGAGCAGGGCATGGCTGGGTTGCCATTGCGTGGCCCGGGCCAGCGCGCTGTCGCCGTCATGGGCAATCGCGGTTTCGATTGCGCGGCGGCCAAGGGCGCGTGCCAGTGTGGCGGCGAATACATGATCGTCGTCGACGATGAGTACGCGCATGGGCGTTGTGTCGGTGTTCGATTTCATATCGACGCAAGCGGCAGGAGAAGTCGGGTACGCGTGCCGCCTTCGGGCCGGCGCCTGAGGCTGATTTCGCCGCCCAGACGTTCGAGGCTGACATGCGACACGATCAACCCCAGGCCACGGCCATCGTGTTTGCTGGAAAAACGCAGCCGGCCGGCGCGGGCGGTATCCGTATCGGCAATACCGGTGCCCTGATCGTCGATAACCACCTCCAGCCGATCGGCATCGCGTCCGGCCGCGATGTCGACCCGATCGCTGGCGTTGGCCTGCGATGCGTCGGCGGCGTTGTTAAGCAGATTGGTCAGCGCCTGGCCGAAGGCGGGCTCGTCGGCGAGCCTGGCCGAGTCGAGGTCGGGGCTGATCGATAGCGGCGCTTGCATATCCGGGCGCATGAGTCGCCAGCGTGCAACGATATTTTCCAGCGCGCCGGTGACGGCGACGGGCCGGGATGCGTCTTCGGCGGGCTCGGCCACGCCCAGCAGCTGGCCGATTTGATGACGACACAGCGCCAGTTGCTGGTCGAGCGTCGCCAGATCGGCTTGCAGTGATGTATCCGCAGCCTGGGTGTCGCGCAGTTCGGACACGATCACGGCCATGGTCGACAGCGGCGTGCCCAGTTCATGCGCCGCGCCTGCGGCGAGCGCGCCGATGGCCGTGATCTGTTCGTTGCGCAGCATCTGTTCGCGTGCGTCGGCCAGGGCGCGATCCCGCTGGCGTACGGCCGTGGCCATACGGCCGATGAAGATTACCAGCAATGCCGCGCTGACGACGAAGCTCGCCCACATACCCAGCACATGCAGGGCGAAATCGCCGTGATGGGCCATCGGCTGGGCGTAGAAAAAACGCAGCAGTAATACGGTATAGGCACTGGCCGCGAGGACCGCGACCAGCCAGGCACGCCGGCGCGGCAGGGTGGTCGCCGCGATCGCGATCGGCAACAGATAGAGGGAAACGAAGGCGCTGGCCGAGCCGCCGGTACAGACAAGCCAGGCAGTGAGTGCGGCCACGTCGAATAGCAGATGGGCCAGCAGTTCGGCTTCGGTGGCCGGGCGCGTGCGGCGCAGGCTCCAGCCAATAAGCAGATTAACCCCGGCGACGACCGCGGTGACGGCGATCAGCGCACGGCTATCGAGGCTGATTGTTGCCAGCGCGGGCGCGGCGGCCACGGCCAGCAGTACGCAGGCGATCGCGGCCCAGCGCAGCCAGTACAGCCAGGTGAGCAGACGCAGGGGCGTGAGTTTGAACACAGTCTGCATGGGCAGTGTTGCCCTGTGCCGGGCGCTGCGGCGAGCGGGCCTCGGGCATGGATTCGGGCGCCAGCCCGCCATGATAGCGGCTGGCCCGACGTATCGGTATGTCTGCGACAATCGGTCGCAGCCGGGATCATGTGTCGGGCCAGCCTGCCGCGTTAATAAGAACGCCCGGCGCGTTCGGCCAGAGTAATGCCGCCGAGTACCAGGCTCAGTGCCACCACATGGAACAGGTGCAGGCTTTCGCCGAGCAGAACCACCGATAGCAACGTCCCGAAAATGGGCACCAGATTCAGAAAGACGCCGGCGCGGTTGCCGCCGATGAGCTCGTTGCCGCGAATGAAGGCGGTCTGGGCGATCAGGCCCGGCACCAGGGCGGCGAATGCGACCACCGCCAAACCGACTGCATCCGGCCAGATGATCGTGCCGCGGGCGTATTCCCAGCCCGCGAAGGGCAACGAACCGAGCCAGGCGGTGGCCGAAATCACGGCGATGAAGCTCAGCCAGTGCATGGGCGGTTTGATGCGCAGGGCGGCGGTATAGCCGCCATAGCAGGTGATCGCGACCAGCATGAGCGCATCGCCGCGATTGAGATCCAGCGCGAGTAAACGCGACAACTGGCCGCCCGATACGATCAGCGCCACCCCGGCCACGGTAATCACGAAACCCAGCAACTGTCGGGCGGTAATGGTTTCGCGCAGCACCAGAAAATTGAGCGCGAAGATCACGCCCGGCATGCCGGCCTGTTCGATGACCACGTTGATCGCGCTCGTATGATTGAGTGCGCTGTAGAGGGCGGCGTTGAAACCGGTAAAACCGATCGCGCCGTAGGCGAAAAGCAGCGGCATATGGCTGCGAATCACCGGCCAGTCCTGTTTGAGATGCGGCCAGGCGAACGGCAGGGCAGCCAGACCGGCCAGCCCCCAACGCAAATGGGTGAGCAGCAACGGGCTGATATGGCCGACCGCGAATTTTCCGGCCACCGCGTTCAGCCCCCAGGCCAGCGTGGTGGCAACGAGCAGCGGATAGGCCAGTGCGGCCTTCGATGCGAACGATCGCATTACGCCGTATGCGTGCGATTTTCGGGTGTGACCTGTTCGGCGAGAAAGCCGCCGGATTGCATCTGCCACAGACGCGCATACAGCCCGCCCGCGGCCAGCAGCTCGGCATGCGTGCCGGCCTCCACGATCGCGCCCTCGTCGAGCACGATCAGCCGGTCGAGTTCGGCGATGGTGGACAAACGATGCGCGATCGCGATGACGGTCTTGTTTTCCATCAGACGATGCAGGTTGCCGGTAATGGCCGCCTCGACTTCGGAATCCAGCGCCGAGGTGGCCTCGTCGAGCAACAGAATCGGCGCGTTCTTGAGCATGACGCGGGCCAGGGCGATGCGTTGACGCTGGCCGCCGGAGAGCTTCACGCCGCGTTCGCCCACCATTGCTTCCAAGCCGCGCCGGCCCTGGGCATCCACCAGATCGTCGATGAAATCGCGTGCCTGGGCGGCAATCAGCGCGGCCTCGACTTGCGTATCGCTGGCCTCGGGCCGGCCATAACGCACGTTGTCGCCCACCGAACGGTGCAGCAGGGCCGTGTCCTGGGTGACCATGCCGATATTCGCGCGCAGCGAAGCCTGAGTCACGTCGGCGATGTTCTGGCCGTCGATAGTGATACGGCCGGATTCCACATCGTGAAAGCGCAGCAGCAACGACAACAGCGTGGACTTGCCGGCGCCGGAACGCCCGACCAGACCGATCTTTTCGCCAGGCGCGACGGCAAGCGAAAAATGCTCGATCACCCCAGAACCACGGCCGTAGTGAAAGCCGATATCGTTGAACGCGATCGCACCGTCGTGCACCACCAGCGGTTTGGCCTCGGGCGCATCCACCAGGGCCCGGCTTTTCGAGAATGTCGCCATGCCGTCGCGCAGGGTGCCGATATTCTCGAACAGCTGCGACACCTCCCACATGATCCACTGCGCCATACCATTGATACGCAGCACCAGACCCAGCGCGGCCGCGACCGCGCCAGCGCTGATCGCCGCCGATTGCCACAGCCCGATACCGAGGGCGGCCACCGCAATCAACAGCAGCGAGTTGAGCAGATACAGGCTGGCATAGAAGCCGTTGATCTTGCGCATCTGCGCATAGACCGTGCTCAGAAACGTCTGCATGCTCTGGCGGGCGTAGTCGCCTTCGCGCTCGGTATGGGCGAACAGCTTGACCGTGGCGATATTGGTATAGGCATCGACCACGCGCCCGGTCATTGCCGCGCGCGCATCGGCCTGACGCTCGGCCACCCGGCCCAGGCGGGGCACGAAATAGCGCAGCAGGGCGATATAACCCGCCAGCCAGAACACGAACGGTATCGCCAGGCGCCAGTCCGCACCGGCGACCAGCACCACGATGCCGGTGAAATACACCGCCACGTAGAGCATCACGTCCAGGAACTTCATCACCGTTTCGCGCACGGCGAGTGCGGTCTGCATGAGCTTGGTGGCGATGCGCCCGGCGAACTCGTCCTGAAAGAAGGTCAGCGACTGGCCGAGCAGCCAGCGGTGGACCGTCCAACGAAAACGCATCGGAAAATTGCCGGATAACGCCTGAAACGTTACCAGCCCTTCCACGAACACCAGCAGCGGCAGAACCACGAGTATGACCAGCGCCATGCCGGTCAGCGCCAGGGCGTTGTCGGCCACGAATGTCTCGCGCGGCGAGTTGGCAAACCAGTCGACGATATGCCCGAGAAAGGCGAACAGCGAGACTTCGATCACCGAAATGGCCGTGGTCAGCACGGCCATGGCCACCAGCAACGGCCACACCGGCTTCGCATAGAAGGCGATATAGCGCAGCAGACTGTCGCGCGGTGGCGTGCGCGCCTCGTCGGGAAAGGGTGCGACCAGGCGTTCGAACAGACCAAACATGGGCGAACGGGCGACCAGCGCCGGATTACGAAAGGCGCGCCAGTCTAGCGTATGCCTGGCCGGCGGGCAGCCGGGGCGGGTCGAAGCGGCGGTCTTGATGCGGAAAGCGGTGCGACCGAGCGCGCGCCAAGGGCGTGCGCTCGATCGTCCGCCCGAATTCCTAGAACAGACCCTGAGCCTTGGTGGAATAGCTCACCAGAAGATTCTTGGTCTGTTGATAGTGATCCAGAATCATCTTGTGGGTCTCACGGCCGAAGCCGGATTCCTTGTAGCCACCAAAGGCGGCATGGGCCGGATACTGGTGATAGCAGTTCGTCCATACGCGCCCGGCCTGAATGGCGCGGCCCACGCGATAGGTATTGTGCACACTGCGCGACCAGACGCCGGCCCCCAGGCCATAGGGCGTGTCATTGCCGATTTCGATGGCCTCGTCGATGTCCTTGAACGTGGTCACCGACAGTACCGGGCCGAAGATCTCTTCCTGGAAGACACGCATCTTGTTGTTGCCGGAGAATACGGTCGGGCGCAGGAAGTAGCCGTTGGCGAGATTGCCGTCGAGCTGTGCGCGTTCGCCGCCGGTCAGGCAGTTCGCGCCTTCGTTGTTGCCGATGTCGATGTATTCGAGAATCTTCTGGTACTGACTGCTCGAGCACTGCGGGCCCATCTGGGTCTGCGGGTCCAGCGGGTCGCCCACACGGATATTGGCCACGCGCTCGACCGCGCGCTCCATGAACGCATCAAAGATCGATTCCTGAACCAGCGCACGCGAGGGGCAGGTACAGACTTCGCCCTTGTTGAAGGCGAACAGCGCCAGGCCTTCCAGGGCCTTGTCCAGGAAGTCGTCGTCGGCGTCCATCACGTCGGCGAAGAAGATGTTCGGCGATTTGCCGCCCAGCTCCATGGTCTGTGGAATGAGGTTGTCGGCCGCGGCATGCAGGATGCGCCGGCCGGTGGTGGTTTCGCCGGTGAATGCGATCTTGGCGATACGCGGGCTGGAAGCCAGGGCATTGCCCACCTCGCCGCCGGGGCCGAAGACCACATTGAGCACGCCGGGCGGTAGCAGGTCGCCGACCAGGTCCATGAGTACGGCCATGCTCATCGGCGTATTCGAAGCCGGTTTAATCACCACACAGTTGCCGGCCGCCAGGGCCGGTGCGAGTTTCCAGGCGCCCATGAGCAACGGGAAGTTCCAGGGGATGATCTGGCCGACCACACCCAGCGGTTCGCGAAAATGATAGGCCACAGTGTCGTGGTCGATCTCACCGATCGACCCTTCCTCGGCCCGAATACAGCCGGCGAAATACCGGAAATGATCGGCCGCCAGCGGGATGTCGGCATTGAGCGTTTCACGAATGGGCTTGCCGTTGTCGCGGGTTTCCACGCGTGCGAGCAGCTCCAGATTGTCGTCGATGCGCTGGGCGATCTTGTAGAGCACGTCGGCGCGTTCGGCCGGCGATGTCCGTGCCCAGGCCGCGCGTGCGCCGTGTGCGGCATCGAGTGCGCGTTCGACATCGGTAGCATCGGATTGGGCGACTTCGCAGAGCACGCTTTCGTCGATCGGGCTTTTGTTGGTGAAGTAGCGGCCCTTGTTCGGGGCGCGCCATTCGCCGCCGATGAAATTATCGTAGCGCTGGCGCAGGTTTTGCTGTTCGAGTGTGCGGGGGTCGACCTTTTCGTCCATGACGTCGCTCCTGAGCTGAAATGGAGGCTGTCCGCGCCGTCGGCCGATCGCTGATCGCCGATCGATTGGGTCGCGCGAACTGATTGTCATGACTATGGCGCGCCCCGATTGACCCACGGGTTGATCTGGATCAACCCGTGCACGGCGTGCGGCGCTAGATTCGGGTAATGGTTTGAACCCGAAAGGCGCAATCATGGCCAAGAAGATGAAAGCGGCCGTCGTGCATCGCTTTGGCGAGCCGTTGACGATCGAAGAAGTGGATATCCCCACGCCCGGGCGCAACGAAGTGCTCGTGCAGATCAAGGCGACCGGCGTGTGTCACACCGATCTGCATGCGGCCAACGGCGACTGGCCGGTCAAGCCCAACCTGCCGCTGATTCCCGGCCACGAAGGCGCCGGCGTGGTGGTTGAGGTCGGTGAAGGCGTCAGCCATCTCAAGGAAGGGGATTCGGTCGGTATCGCCTGGCTGCACGATGCCTGTGGTGCCTGTGAATACTGCATCACCGGCTGGGAAACACTCTGCGAACAGCAAAACGACAGTGGCTATAGCGTCAACGGCAGCTTTGCCGAATACGCCATCGGCCATGCCGACTATGTCGGCCGGCTGCCCGACGGCGCCGACTATGTCCAGATCGCCCCGATTCTGTGTGCCGGCGTGACCACCTATAAAGGCCTCAAGGAAACCGATGCCAGGCCCGGCGAATGGGTGGCCATTTCCGGTATCGGCGGATTGGGGCATGTCGCCGTGCAATATGCCAAGGCGATGGGTTTCAAGGTGGTCGCCCTCGATGTGGGTGAGGACAAGCTGGCGCTGGCGCGTGAACTGGGCGCCGATGTAGCAATCAACGCGCGCGATGAAGACGCGGTCGATCAGGTCATGACCGCGACTGGCGGCGGCGCGCACGGCATGCTGGTGACCGCGGTTTCGCCACCGGCGTTCTCGCAGGCCCTGCACATGGTGCGGCGCAAGGGCACGATCGCCATGGTGGGCCTGCCGCCCGGCGAATTCCCCACGCCGATCTTCGATGTCGTGCTCAAACGCATCACCCTGCGCGGCTCGATCGTGGGTAGCCGCAAGGATCTGAGCGAAGCACTCGCCTTTGCTGCCGAAGGCAAGGTCAAGACCCACGTGCACGAAAAACGCCTGGAAGACATCAACACCATTTTCGAGGATCTCGAGCACGGGCGTGTGGACGGGCGCATCGTGGTCAAGTTCTGACGTATTAGAGTTCAGGGAGAACGCGTATCGATCGGGCGCTGGGGCAAAGCGCCCGGTCGATACGGCGTTTTGTGCGTACGCTCTCGCTGCCGGTTGTCAGTTCCGGCGTTTTGCGCGCTTCGCGGACCAGATTCGCAATTGGCCGACGATGCCCGAGGGGAAGAAATAAACGCTCAGGATGAACAGCAGGCCGAACCAGAGCAGCCAGCGATCGGGATTGATCAGTTCGGCGAGCAGCGTATCGGCGGGAACGAGTGCGTCGAGCTGCTTGAGCAGATCCTGCAGATAGTTCTGGGCCAGCAGAAAGAGCACGGTGCCGATGATTGCCCCGTAAAGCGTGCCCATGCCGCCGATCACGCACATCAACAGAATGAAGATCATCAGTTCGAAGTTAAGCGTGTTTTCGGGGTTCACGTACCGATTGAGCAACGCGAATAACACCCCGGCCACGGTGGCCAGCAGGGCGGATACGACGACCACGGCGGTTCGATACAGCACGGTGCGATAGCCAAGCGCCTGGGCTCGGAATTCGTTTTCGCGAATGGCCTGCAGTACGCGCCCGAACGGCGAATTGACCATCCGCAGCAGGAAAATGAAGACCGCGATCATGGTTGCGAAGGCGATGTAGTAAGTCAGATGTCGCCCACTCAAGCGCACGCTGAAAAGCGCCTCCTCGAAAGCCTGGCCGGTCTCGCCGGGGCTGGAGAGCGCGCTACCGATAAAACCGAAGATATTGAAGCCGGGCAGCTTGAAGTCGAATGGGCGAAACGCCGGCCCCAGTTCGCGCGGGCTGCGTACGGCCAACCCGTCTTCACCGCCGGTCACGTTGTAAAGCTGGGTCACCAGGCTCAGGAACGCGAAGGCCACGGCAAGCGTGACGAGCGCGAAGAAAATGGCCTTCACGCGTAGCGACAGCAGGCCGAGCAACAGCGACAGCAGCAAACTCGCGACCAGCGCGCCGCCGATGCCGATGAGCAGGGTGCCGTAGCCGCTGCCGTAATGATCGCTGGCGATCGCGATTCCGTAGGCGCCGATGCCGAAGAACATCGTATGTGCGAACGATACGATATGGGTATAGCCGAGCATCAGATCGTAGGATGCGACGACGATAATGAATACGCACATCATGCCGAGCATGGAAAACGTGCGAATGCCGTCGAACAGGAACGGCCCCAGCGCCAGGCACAGAAGAATCAGGACCAGCGCCGTGGTCAGAAGCCGGCTGCGTGGGTAGTCGCCGGAAAGCAAGCGGTTCAAAACGGCGGCTCCTCTAAAGTTTGATGACCGGGATCAGCCCCTGCGGGCGCCACATCAGCACGGCGACCATCAACGCGACCGTCGCGACCGCGGCCAGGCGGGGTTCGAGGTAGCCGACATAGAGGTTGATCAGCCCGACGAGCACCGAGCCGTAGAAACAGCCCTTGATCGAACCCAGCCCGCCGAGAATGATGACCACGATCACGGAGATCATCAGCTCGTCGCCCATATGCGCGGTGATGATTTCCCGATACATCGCCCACATGGCGCCGCCGAGGCCGGCCAGCGCAGAGCCGGCGATGAATACGCCAAGAAACAGCAGCCGAATGCGATAGCCCTGGATCTCGACCATTTCGCGGCTCTCGACGCCGGCACGAATGAGAATGCCCACGCGCGTACGCTCGATAATCCAGATCAATAACCCGTAGATGGCCAGTCCGAGCACGACCGCGATCAGGCGATATTTCTCCAGTGCGATGCCGCCCGCCACCGGTAGCCATTCCGGCAGGAATACCGCCCCCTTGAGCGCGTCAGGGCGGGGGACCGGTAGTTCGTTCGGGCCCCAGACGACCTGAATCAGCTCCATGATGATGATCGAGCCGCCGACGGTGACCAGTATCTGTTTCAGATGGTCGCCATAGACCGGGCGAATGATCAGCCGCTCGAACAGCAGTCCGAGCAGGCCGGCGACGACCAGCGCGAAGCCGAATGCCGGCAGAATGGCGATGAGGTTCATCCACAACGAGGGCTGACTGGCCTGCGTGCTGAGCCAGAGCAGTACGCTCGCACCGGCGAATGCACCCAGTGAAATGAAGGCGCCGTGGGCCAGATTGAGCACGTTCATCAAGCCGAAGGTCAGCGTCATGCCGGAGGCCATGAGAAACACCATCGCGCCCATGGCCAGCCCGCTTATCGTGAGTACCACCCATATGCGCGGCTCCATCAACGCCAGTGCCCCGAGCATCATGGCGAGCAGGATGAAAATATGGGGCTTGTCGCGTCGAAAGGCATGAAAGCGCGCCATGGGGCCTACGCGCCCGGCCGGTTCATCGATACGCACGTCGTCAGCCGCCATGCCTAGGCTCCTGTCTTCATTGATGTTCGCCCATACCCAGCCCTAACAACTGGTGCTGCAGCTCGTCGTTGTGGGCGAGTTCGGCCATCGCGCCGGACCAGACCACGCGGCCGTCGTTCATGACGGCGGCGGACTGGCCGAGCCGGCGCGAGAAGTTGAAGTTCTGTTCGACCAGCAGGATGGTGACCTGCTGACGCTTGAGCTGTTCGAAGGCATCGGCGAGGTCGTCGATGATGGCCGGCGCAAGCCCCTTGGTGGGTTCATCGATCAGCAACAGTTCCCGCGGCTCGATAATGGCGCGGGCGATAGCGAGCATCTGTTTCTGCCCGCCGGACAGATTGCCGGCCGGTTTGTCCCAGAATTTCTTCAGCGGCGGAAACAGATCGACGATCCATTCCAGCCGAGCCGGGTCCATGGCCCCGCCGATCGCGGCGAGAATCATGTTCTCGCGAACCGTGAGCAGGCTGAAGATGCCCATGTTTTCCGGTACGAAGGCGATACCACGGCGCACGATACGCGGTGTGCTCTGGCCCGTGATCGGTTGGCCCTGAAAGCGGATATCCCCGGCGGTGACGGTGGTCAGCCCCATGATCGTGCGCAGCGTCGTGCTCTTGCCGGCGCCGTTGCGCCCGAGCAGCATGGTCAGTTCGCCTTTGGGCACGACGAGGTCGACCCCGTGCAGGATATGGTATTGGTCGATATCCGCGCGGACCTGCGTTAATGAAAGCAACGCGTCGCTCATCAGGCATGACTCCCGGCGGCAGATTGCTCGGGGCTGGCGCCGAGATAGACCTGCTGGACCACGGGCGAGGCGATTACCTGTGCGGGTTCGCCGGCGGCGACCAGTTCGCCGTTATGCAGCACCACAATGCGATCCGATAACGAACGGACCACGTCCATCTTGTGTTCGACCAGAAGGATGATCTTGTTCTGGCGCTTCTTGATATCGGCGATCAGGTCGAGAATGACCGGGACTTCGTCGACGCTCATGCCGGCGGTCGGTTCGTCGAACATGAATACCTCTGGTTCGAGCGCGAGCAGCAGGGCCACTTCCAGCTTGCGCTGGTCGCCGTGGGGCAGGTTGGCTACCGGCGTGTCGGCGCGTTTGCCGAGGTTGACCTGCTCGAGATAGGCGACAGCGCGGTCGCTGATGTCACGTCGGCCGGCGGCCATCTGCCAGAAGATATGGCCGATGTGGTAGCGCGATGCCACCGCGAGGCGCACGTTCTCCAGCGCGCTGAGCCCTGGGAACAAATTGGTAAGTTGGAAGGCACGCCCCAGGCCCTTGTCGGCACGCGCGGGCGCGCCGAGTGCGGTGATGTCTTCGTCGAACAATCTGACGCTGCCCGACGTAGCCGTGAGCTGGCCGGAAATGAGATTGAACAGGGTGGTCTTGCCCGCGCCGTTCGGGCCGACGATTGATGTCAGCGTGCCAGCATGAAAGGCGCAGGACACCTTGTTAACCGCGGTATGCCCACCAAAGGTGATGCTCAGATCGCGGATTTCGAGACCCGACTGATCCGGCGGCGCGGCTTGCGAATCGGGCATCGACGTATCGTTCGCCACGTCGGAATCATTTGGTTGCATTGCTTGTCCGCCGATCGTCTGGTCGCGGCGTGAAGGCGCCATGCCGTGGCGCCTTCACTGCCTTGCGATGCCGCTTCAACGGCCGTTACGTACCGGAATATCCATTTCGTCCGCTTCGATTACGCGGACCAGGGTGGGTACGCCGGCCTCGACGGTGCGATCGGCAAACCAGTCGTCGCGTTCTTCGACCTTCATGCGAAAGTGATACATCTGCTGCATGGCCTGATGGTCGGCAGCGCGGATATTCATCGGCCCCTTCGGGGTATCGAAGTCGAGGCCCTCAAGGGCTTCGATGAGGTCCTCGGTGTCGGTCGAGCCGTTCGTCTTACGAATTGCCGCGGTAATCGCCATCGCCTGGGCAAAACCCTGGGCGGTGAAGAAGTCCGGTGCGGCATTGAAACGCTTCATATGCTGCTCGACGAACCAGTCGTTGATATCGTTATCCGGCGATTCGAAATAATAGAAGCCTGCGCCCTCCATACCGGGGAATTCGGCGTAGCTCACCAGGGCCGGCAGGATGTTGCCGCCGGTGGCGAGCTTGATGCCGAAGCGGCTGGGCTTGAGATCCTGGATACGACTGAGCGGGTTCGCGCTGCCGGCCCAGATGGCGAAGATGTATTTGCCCTTGTCGCAATCGCTGCGATCCTTGAGTGCCCCGAACAGCCGTTGCGCGGCTGCGGTGAAGTCCGTCGCATCCGTGGGCAGATATTCTTCGTGTACGACCTGGCCGCCTTCGGCCTGCATGGCTTCCTTGTAGGCAGCGACGCCGTCGCGCCCGAAGGCATAGTCCTGGGCGATCGTTGCCACGCAAACGCCTGGCGCGCCGAGGGCGACGGCATTCGAGACCGCATCCTGAGATGAGTTGCGGCCCACCCGGAACACGTAGCGATTCCAGTCCTTGCCGGTAATCGCGTCGGCGACACCTTCCGGCATGATCACGCGCTCGTACATCTGCGCGATCGGCAGCGTGGCCAGTGCAACGCCGGACGATACCGGCCCGACGACGATATGCGCATCGTCTTCGGCATAGGCTTCTTCAACGAGTGCGCGGGCACGGGCCGGGTCGAGCTGTGTGTCCTTGTCGATGATCTCGATCGAACGGCCTTCGATTTCCATCGAGCCGTCGGTGGCATATTCGAAACCCATCTTCATGCCCACGCGAAGCTGTTCGGCATACGCCGATAAGGGCCCCGTGAAACCGGTGACATGGGCGATACGAATGGAGTCGGCCGCCAGCGAAGCGGGCGTGGCGACGACCGAGGCGAGGGCGAATGCAATCGCTGTAATGGAACGCTTCATCGGATCTCCTTGATTTATTGGCCCCCGCCGGGGGCGCTGTGTTGTATCGAAAAGCGCTGGAAGTAAATATGACACCTCAGTCACGTTTGGGCAAGCGGTTTGGCCGATCGGTTAGCGAACCCGCGCGAACGGCTTGATTTTATTAAAAGTTAAATAAAATCAATAATATAAAGGAAAAAAGCGCCACAATTATGCGGCGACGGCGTTAACTTGTTGACGAAATTAGTCAAGCTGACTTAGGTTATAAGTGACGAGTGAGTCAGTATTCATTCAACCAAGGTTGCTTTCGATGCCCATAGGTCATGCTGATGCCGCGGCCCCATCCGGCCCGGGCGCGCCGAAGACGGCGCGCGGCGCGCGTACGCGTGCCCGCATACTCAAGGCAGCGGAATCGACCTTCGGCTCGCTGGGTTATCACCGGGCCGGCGTGAGCGACATCACGCGTGATGCCGGTGTCGCACAAGGCACGTTCTACAACTACTTCGCGGGCAAGGAAGAGATCCTTCGCGAGCTGGTGCGCGATATGGGCCATCAGGTGCGTGCGCGCCTGGCTGCGGAAGTCGTCCATGCGCGCGATCGACTCGAGGCCGAAGAGAAAGGCCTGCGCGCCTTCCTCGAATACCTGCACGACAATCCGTACCTCTATCGCGTGCTGCAGGAAGCGCAGTTCGTCGACGAGTCGATTTATCGCGAATATTACGAAGCCTTCGGCCGTGGCTATCTGCGCATGCTCGCCGATGCCACGCGCAAGGGCGAGATTCGCTCGGGTAACAACGAAGTCCGGGTCTGGGCATTGATGGGCATGGCGAACTTTCTGGGCTTGCGCTATGCCCTGTGGGACGACGACGTGCCTTTCGACGACATCGTGGCCACCATTTCCGATCTGTTTCGACATGGCCTTGCGATGGACGGGCAGGAAAGAAACCCATGAGTGCGGTACGGACCCGTATTGAAGACGGTATCGCGCGCCTGACGCTCAATCGGGCGGAACGCCATAACGCACTGGTGCCGGAGTTGCTTCGTGCAATACGAGATGGCCTTGCCGACGTTCGCGAATCCGATGCGCAAGTCCTGATTCTGGATGCCAGCGGCCCGTCGTTTTCTACCGGTGGCGACGTGGCTGCTTTCTACGACACCCGCCGTGCCAACCGAAAGGCCTATGCACAGCAGGTGGTTGGCGAACTCAACGCCACATTGCTCGATCTGCTCGATATGCCGGTCCCGACCGTGGTGGCCGTTCATGGCATGGTCACGGGCGGTTCGGTGGGTTTGGTGCTGGCCTGTGACATCGCCGTGGTAGGCGATGGCGCCAGCTTTGCGCCCTGGTACACCGTGGTGGGCTTCAGCCCCGACGGCGGCTGGACAACCTTGATGCCCGAACGCATCGGCCGTGCCCGGGCACTGGATATACAGCTGACCAACCGCGTCGTCGATGCCGACGAGGCCTATCGCCTGGGGCTCGCGCAGTATCGCGCGGGCGCGAGCGACACCGGGGCACATACACTGGACGTGGCGCGCGTCATCCGTGCCGCGCGCCCTGGCAGTGTCGGCCACACCTTGAGGCTGACGCGACCCGATCGAACCACGGTCGCCGCCGGTCTCGAAGCCGAATACCGGTCCTTTCTTGAACAAATCGACAGCGCAGAAGCGGACCGCGGCATGGGCGCCTTTCTCCAACGCTAACGTTATTTTGCGGTGGCGATTTGATCGGCGGCGGTGTTGCGCAATAGAAGAACAACGACGATGGAGGCAGACATGCAGATGTTCGACCTGCTTGCCCACCGCGCCCGGGTCACGCCGGAGCGGCCGGCGCTGGAGGATCTGGAAAGCGGCGAACGCTATGACTACGCCGGTTTGAACGAAAGGGCGGCGCGTCTCGCTGGGGCCGCTCGCGAGCATTGGGGGCTGGAAGCAGGCGACCGTCTTGCCTATCTGGGCCACAGCCGGGCCGAGTTCTTTGCCATGTTGTTCGGTTGTGCCAAGGCCGGCTTGATCCTCGTGCCGTTGAACTGGCGCCTGGCGGTGCCGGAGCTAACCGTGCTCATGGACGACTGCACCCCGCGTGCACTGATTTTCGGCGCGGAGTTCGGTGACGCCGCGGTTGCGCTTGCGCATCAGCAGCCGGACTTGAAGCTCGTGGCGCTCGACGGGGCCGCTGGCGAGCAGCGCGATTATCAGCGTGATCTGGCCGATACCACCCCGCAGCTGAGCGCGCATCCGGACAAGGATGCCGACACGCCCTGGTATCTGCTCTATACGTCGGGCACCACCGGCAAACCGAAGGGCGTGATTCAGACCTTTCGCATGATGATGGCCAACTATTTCAATATTGGCTTGGCGGTAGAACTGACAAGCAGCGATGTATTGCTCAATGTACTGCCCCTGTTTCATACCGCCGGGATAAATCTGTATTCCTCGGCCGTATTTCTGGTCGGTGGCTGTGTACTGGTGCCGCGTAGCTTCGAGCCGGATCAGGCGCTACGGGTACTCGAGCAAAGAGCCACGGTTTTCTTCGGGGTGCCGGCGGTTTATCAGGCCCTGCTGGCGCAGCCTGGTTTCAGCGGCGAGCGGCTTAAGTCCGTGCGTTCCTGGGGTTGCGGCGGCGCGCCGCTTTCACTGCCGATTGCAAAACAGTATGTCGATGCCGGTATCCATGTGCGTACCGGTATGGGGATGACCGAGACCGCCCCGACCGTCTTTTTGCTCGACGAAGACAGGGTAATCGAAAAGATCGGTTCGGTCGGCCGTCCGCAGCTGCTGACCGAAGTTCGTATCGTCGACCTGGCCGGTGACGATGTCGGCTGTGACGAAGCGGGCGAACTCTGGATTCGCGGCCCCAATATCACCCCTGGTTATTGGGGCCAGCCCGAGGCGACCGCACAGGCCATCGACGAACAGGGCTGGCTGCATAGCGGCGATATCGCCCGGCGCGATGCGGATGGCGATTATTTCATCGTCGATCGCCTGAAGGATATGTATATCTCGGGCGGCGAAAACGTCTATCCCGCGGAGGTCGAATACGTGCTGGGCCAGCACGAGGCGATCACGGAGGTGGCGGTGGTCGCTGCGTCGGATGAGCGCTGGGGCGAAGTCGGCGCTGCCTTCTACGGTGTGAGGCCGGGCGCTCCGACGCCGGATGCCGAAACGCTGCGCGCGTTCTGTCGCGATCGTCTTGCGGGCTACAAGGTGCCCAAGACGTTCACGCAGGTGGACGCGTTGCCACGCAATGCCCTTGGCAAGGTCACCAAACAGGTGCTGCGTGAGAATACGTGACGATATAAGCGCTCAAGCGCTCGACAGCTGCCGGCCGGGTACGCGGTTCGAGCGTGAACTGATACTCACACAGGCCGACTTCGATGCATTCGCCGAATTGAGCGGCGACCATAATCCGATCCATGTCGACCCGGTTTATGCCGCGGCCAGCCGCTTTGGCGCCACCGTATCTCACGGCATGCTGTTGTTCGGGGCGGTACGGGCATTCGTCGACGCCATCTATGCGAACAGCCGGTTGCAGACACAGACGCTCAAGTTTCCGGCACCGGCCTATGCCGACGAGCCGCTACGCATCGAGCTCATCAGCGAAGACGGGTCCGACGCCGATGTCCTGACGCTTGCGACCCGGGTTATGAAGGCGGACGGACAGTTCTGCCTGGACGGCGTCTGCATGGTTTTGCCGCCGACAGGGGATAGCCGATGAGCGAACAACAGATTCCGCGCTTCGATGCCCTGGCCGTCGACGATCGGGCAACGACCACACGCTGTTTTACGGCCGCGGATATGCAACGGTGGTGCGAAACCATGGCGCTGGCCACAGCCCCTTCGCAGGTGCCCGAACCGCTGGTCGCGGCGCTGTTTTCTTATTTGCTGGGCGAAAAGTTGCCCGGGCACGGAACGAACTATCTCAAACAGGACATGCAATTCGAGTGCATGGCGCGTATTGGCGAAACACTGACTGTCGAGGTGTGTGTCAGCCGCCTGCGGCGGGACAAAGCGCTGGTCGATCTTGATACCACGTGTACTGGCAGCGACGGGCGCATGATCTGTGCCGGTCGGGCGCTGGTCCTCTTTGCGTGCTGATCGGATGCTCGATTCACGACTTGGGGCCTGGCTGGAACAGGTGAATCGGCATACTGCGCAATCGGACGACATCGAAAGCGCGGCCGCGCCGGAGGCGGTACGCCGCAATCTCGAAAAGATGACGGCCCAGTTTGTCAGTGCCGGGCCGGACGTGGCCTGGGTCGAAGATCGTTTCGTCGAAGCCCTCGGCAGGTCGGTCGGCGTGCGCTTGTACGATCCGGCGCCGGGGCGCGCGAAGCCTGTTGCAGCGTTCCTGCATGGCGGCGGCCATATGGCCGGAAGCGTTGCCGTCTACGATCCGATCTGTCGCCGTATCGCCCAGGCCAGCGGTTGGCTGATCGTATCGGTCGAGTATCGGCTCACTCCCGAGCATCCCTACCCGGCAGGGCTGGATGACTGTCTGCATGTGGTGCGGCATATCTGGCCCCTGCTGGAATCCGAGGATCGGCTGTTCGAACGGCGCCTCGCGCTTGTGGGCGATTCCGGGGGCGGGGCGTTGGCTGCGACGATCAGTGCTGCTGCTCAGCATGATCCGACGCTAGCCATCGATACCCAGGTGTTGATCTACCCGAGCCTCGATTACACCCTCGATCAGGCCTCGGTTAACGACAACGGCCAGGGCTATCTGCTCGAGCGAGCCCGTATGGTCTGGTATTTCGATCACTACTTTCAGCAGCACGAGGATCGCCGTGCCGTGTCGCCGTTGTATCTGCCGATCACGCCGGATTTGCCGGCCACGCTGGTGATCAGTGCCGGCTATTGCCCGTTACGCGACGAGTCGATGGCCTATGTCGAGCGCCTAGCCGCTAACGGCGTGTCGTACCGGCATCGACATTTCGCCGACATGATTCATGCCTATCTCAATCTCGAAGCGCTGGTGCCCGAGGTCTGTGCCGAAACGTATCGCGAAATCGGTCGCTTCCTGTCGCGGTAAGGCGAACGCCGCCGGCATCTTGTCGATGCCGGGCGAGCGAGCGCAGCCGGTCGACTATTCGGCAGTGGCGGCGCGGCGACCGGCGAGCTGGCCGAATCCGGAGCTGGCCGCGAGATAAGCGACGAACGCGCTGAGGACCGCGTTGACCGGCGGGATGCCCGGCAACAGGTTGGCGGCGGCAAAGCCGACCGCCCACGACCCGACGGCGATCCAGTTCACTGGCTTGAGATCGGCCGCGGCCAGAGCCGGGTAGTGGCGACGCGCGATGATGAAGAAGTCGGCGATCAGAATCGCGCCGATGGGCGGCAGGGCCGAACTGAGAAACGACAGCCAGCCGACGAAGTTGTTGTACAACCACAGGGCAGCGAGCGTGCCGATCGTGCCGTTGACGATCACGATCCAGTGTTTGGGTAGGCGGGTGATGTTCGCAAAGCCGAGTGAGGCGGCGTAAAGGGCGTTGTCGTTGGTTGTCCAGATATTGAGCCCGAGCACCAGGATGGCCGGCAGAATCAGCCCCTGGGCGAACATGACCTGGGAAATATCGGCTTCGCTATAGACGAGTGCGCCCACCGCACCAAAAGTGAACATCAGTGAGTTGCCGAGAAAGAATGCGATCAATGTCGTGCTCACGCCGATTGTCGGGCTGCGGGCAAAGCGCACGAAATCCGGGGTAAGTGTGGCGCCACTGATGAACGAACCGATACAGGCGGTCAGCGCTACGGCAAGCGTGATCGGGTCGTCCGGCGTGATCGCGGCCAGTGCATTGATGCCACCGGCTTTGCCGACCGCCATTGCGACCGACATGTTGCCCAGCACGAAAATCGCCGGCACGGCGATAAAGCTGAGAATGGTGAGGGCCTTGAAACCGACCCACGCCGTAGCGGTCATGAGCACGCCGCCGATGGCGATCAACAGGTAGATATTGATCCCGGTCGCTGCTTCGATCGGCAACGCAAACATCACCACACCTACGCCGAACCAGCCGACCTGGGTGCCGCCGAGCAGAAACGAGGGCAGCCAGGAACCGCGCACGCCAAACGCATAACGGCTGAGCAGATGCGTGGACAGGCCGGTACGGCTGGCGATGAAGGCCAGCAGCACCGCATAGAGCCCCAATACCAGATTACCGGCGAGCACCACGCTGGCGAATTCGAACAGGGTCAGCCCTTTGCCGAGGGTGCCGCCGGCCCACATGCTGGCTGAAAAGAACGTGAAGCCGAGCATGACGGCAAGCATGGTCCAGAAGCCACGCCGCGCGCCGGCCGGGACGGCAGAGAATTCGAAATCCTGAAAATCGTGTTCGGTATGGGCCATCGTGAATCGGTAGCGTGAGCGAGGAGATACATTGCGTCGTGGCCATGCACGACACCGGGTTTGCACCATGACAGCGCAGTGCCCGCCGTATTATCCCCGAGTTACAGGGCGAGCCGAAGCTGAGCAAGGCCCATGCCATGATCGAGTCGCACGGGCTTTGGCTGCCGCCGATCGCCTGGGCAGCGGTTATGCGGTATCGATCGGCCGGCGTGTCGCGGGTGGAAAGCGCAGATCGAAGCCATCCGCATACACCCCGATGCCCAGCGCCTGCGACCCAATATCCGGAAAGCCGCTATCGTGCGGGATGTCATGGTTGCGCAGGCGCGCGAAGCGCCCGCGCGTGCTTGCCTGGATCACGGTGCGGTAAAAATGGCCGTGCCAGGGTTGTTCGAGCGTATGCCATGCGCTCGGCAGCATGCCGGTGCCCAACGGTAGACGCGGCCCGTGACGGCTCAAGGCCAAGGTCAGTGGTGCATGACCGGGCAGCTGGACACGAACACGCTCGCTGTGGGCGTCGTGCGCGAGTGTGTCGAAGGATTCCAGGCGCTTGGGCAGGCCCCAGTTGCGCTGGCCGTTATCGACACTGGCCTGGGTCGATACCCAGATATGCGTAATCGCGGCGGTCGCGCGCTGACCGATATCGAAGCGGCCCGGGCACAGCAACAGTTCCCGGTAGGGGCCGACGTTCGAGCTGGCGTAGTCAACCACCATCAACACACCCATGCCGCCGCGGGCGCGCCCGGCCAGTGCCGGCATATCCTGGGCACAGATTTCGCCGAAGGCCGGCGAGCAGGACAGGGCGATGACATAACCGCGCCCGGACAGCTGCCAGGGCGCCGGTACCGCATGATTGGACTCGTTCATATCGCCTCGCAAGCCGTGCGTATCGTTGACGCGCGTGCGCGATAAGCGGATTCGCACAAATAGTTGCTAGAGCATATCAGCGAGCCGGCTTACAGGGCCCGGCCGTTGCGGCCGTGTGCGCTGCCGCCGGGTAGGTGCAGCACATAAAAAAGGCAGCCCGCAGGCTGCCCTTTATCAGTCCAGCTTATCAATCCGGCATTGGGAGATCGTGGTCGATCTCTGCCGGATGGCCGATTACATGTTCGAATCGTCCTGCTGGCTGAGCTCGTCGGCGCTGGTGCTACCGCTTTCACGCATGCCGGTTTCGCCGCCCACGCTGTTGCCGTTGCCCATGGTGTCGCCACCGGACATGGTGTCCTGGTGGCCCATGTCTGCGTCGTTGGACATCGAGCCGTGGCTTTGGCCCTGGGGCTGACCCTGGCGGCGGTTGTCGTTGGAAAGCGTACCTTCGTTGGACTGCTCGGCATTGTAGTCCGCGCTGCCCTGCTGGCCTTCGCTGCTACCGTAGCTATCGTCACGCGTCTGACTCTGGCCGCTGAGCGTGCCTTCGTCTTCTGTACCGCTTTCGACGGCCATGCCGTTATCGCTGTTCATGCCGGCTTCGGCGGACAGGCCCGAATCCGTATTGGTGGACGCGTTGGCGCTGGTGTCGGCGCTACCGCTGGTTTGGGCGGCAAAAGCGGCCGGCGTGAAGCTGATGACGCCGGCGACCACGAGCGAGGTCAGAACGGACGGGGTAAAATTCTTGATGGAACGCATACTGCAACTCCTGTTGATGTCGTTTCCCGAACTCAAAATGGATCGTCGGGGGCAGCGTACCGGTGCGTTTTGAATGGCGACTGAACGAAGCCTCGCACCGCAACGTGATGACACGGTGGATACTAGAGACGGCACGCGCGATACGACATCCGCAATTACACGCAGCCGGAAATCGTCCCCAGGTAAACGCGAGGGATCTACACAACCATTTGTAGGGTTATGGGATATTTTATCGGCCGATCGGTAATGTTGGTTTTTGAGTTCGTCGACTTTGGACATGGGTATGACGAGGTGAAGGCATGAATACCTATCGCCGCCTGTGCGGGTTGGCTGGCGCCGTCGTGCTGACGCTTTGTCTGGGCCTGGCGGTCACCCCCGCGTTTGCACACAACGATCGCGTGCTCGTATTTGCCGCCGCCAGTCTGAAGAATGCGATGGACGGTGTCGTCGACGCCTATACCGGCGAGCACGATACGGATATCCGGGTCAGCTATGCCGGCAGTTCCACCCTGGCGCGCCAGATCGAGCAGGGCGCGCCGGCCGATATCTATGTGTCGGCCAACCGCCGCTGGATGGACCGGCTAGAAGCAAACCACGCGATTCGCGCCGACTCGCGTTTCGACTTGTTGCGCAATCGCCTCGTGCTGATCGCGCCCCGTGTGAGCGATATCACGCTCGAACTCGAACCTGGCGTCGATATCCGCGCCGCACTGGGGGGTAACGGCTATCTGGCGATGGCCAATACCGATGCCGTACCGGCCGGCATCTACGGCCGGCAGGCGTTACAGTCGCTGGGGGCGTGGTCGGCGTTACAGGGGCATATCGCCCAGGCCGACGATGTACGCGCCGCGCTGGCACTGGTTGCGCGCGGCGAGACGCCGCTGGGCGTGGTCTATGCCAGCGATGCCGTGGCCGAGGATCGGGTGCGCGTGGTGGCCCACTTTGCCGAGGATAGCCACGATCCCATCGTTTACCCGGCGGCGCTGCTCGCCGATGTCGACAACCCCTCGGCCGAGCGGCTTTTGCGTTTCATGCGGGGCGATCGTGCGCGTGCGATCTTCGAGCGCTGGGGTTTCGTCGTCGTGCCTGCCGATTGATCCACGATGGTCGATCCCGCCACGCTCGAAGTGCTGTCGCTAAGCCTGTGGGTCGCCACGACCGCGGTGCTGTTCAGCCTGATCCCGGCGCTGGCGGTCGCCTGGTTTCTCGCCCGTTCGCGTTGGCGCGGCAAGATGCTCGTCGACGCGTTGGTGCATCTGCCGCTGGTCATGCCGCCGGTGGTCACCGGCTATCTGCTGCTGATCGCGCTTGGGCGCAACAGCGTGCTCGGCGCATGGCTGGCCGACACCGTCGGGCTGGTGTTCGCCTTTCACTGGACCGGTGCGGCGCTGGCCGGGGCCATCATGGGTTTTCCGCTGCTGGTACGGCCGATTCGGCTTTCGCTGGAAGCCATCGATCAACGCGTCGAGCACGCAGCGGCCACGCTGGGCGCAGCGCCGCTATGGGTGGCGCTCACGGTGACCCTGCCGCTGGCGTTGCCGGGCGTGATCGCGGGGCTGGTGCTGGCCTTCGCCCGGGCGCTGGGTGAATTCGGTGCGACCATTACCTTCGCCTCGAATATTCCGGGCGAAACGCGCACCCTGCCGATCGCGATCTATACCTTCATCCAGGTACCCGGCGGTGAAAGCCGGGCGGCTTGGTTGATTCTGATATCGGTAGCGGTATCGCTGGCCGCGCTGGTGGTGTCCGAGCTGATCGCGCGCCGGGTCAAACGCCTGCAGGCAGCGGCCTGATGCTGGCGCTCGACATCACACACCGGCAGGGCGATTTCACCCTGGAATGCGCGTTCGAAAGTGATGCGCGGGTTACCGGTCTGTTCGGCCCGTCGGGTGCGGGCAAGAGTAGTCTGCTGCGCATCATGGCCGGGCTCGTCGTCCCCGATCACGGGCGTATCGAACTGGCCGGCCGGTGCGTGTTCGATAGCGCGGCCGGTGTGCATGTGCCGGCCCACAAACGCCGCATCGGCTATGTCTTTCAGCGTGCGCGGCTGTTCGCGCATCTCAACGTTCGCCACAACCTCGGCTACGGGGCCTGGTTCGCGCGCGCAAAGCCGGGTCGTGCACGCTTCGAGCAGATCGTCGACATGCTCGATATCGGCCCGTTGCTGGGGCGCCGGGTCGCCGGGCTGTCCGGCGGCGAGCAACAGCGCGTGGCGATCGGGCGGGCGCTGTTATCGAACCCGTCGTTGTTGTTGCTCGACGAACCGCTGGCCTCGCTGGACGCGGCCCGGCGTGACGAGGTGCTGCCCTATCTCGAACGTCTGAGTGCGAGCGCGGAACTGCCGATCGTGTTCGTCAGCCATCAGCTCGACGAACTGCTACGCCTGGCCAACCGGCATGTGGTCGCGATGCGCGACGGGCATATCCTATTCAGCGGTGCGACCGCCGAGTTTCTGGCTCGCCCGTCCCTGCTGGGCGCCGAGCAGGCTCGGGACGCGGGTGTGCTGTTGCGTGCGCAGGTGCTCGCCCAGCTAGGCGAGCACGGACTATCCGAGCTGACCTGCGCGGGGCAGTCGTTGTATGTGCCGCGGGTCGCATATCCGGCCGGGGCGGCGATTACACTGCATGTACGCGCCCGCGACGTCATGCTCGCCCGTGAACGGCCGACCGGTATCAGTGCCTTGAATGTGCTCGCTGCGCGTATCGATCGTCTCGTGGCCGATGGCGACTATGCAGTCAATGTGCATATGCGCGTGGGCCACCAGCCGCTGGAAGCGCGGATTACACAGCGCTCGGCCGAGGCGCTGGCGCTCGCGCCGGGCCAGACCATTCATGCCGTAATCAAAAGTCTCGCCCTGGCCGAACAGGCATGGGAACGGCTGGGTGGACTCTAGCTTCAAACTTTCTGCTAGATTCAAGACGCCTGTCTTCCTACGGAGAGGAAAATGAAGAAAGGGTTGTTTGCAGCCGTTGCGGTGGCGCTGACCGCTGTGCTGTGTGCGCCGGCGTTCGCGCAGCAGTCGGAAACGATGAGTTCGAAATCCGCGGACGCGGCCAAGGCCGGGGAATTGCCGCTGGACAAGGTCTGTCTCCAGCGCAGCGATATCTACAGCGCAGGGGCCGTGGTCACGATGAACGAAAAGCCCTACGTCTGCAAAATGGACAAGAACGCCGGTACGGGCGCCTTGAGTTGGGTGCCCATGGAAGCCGAGGGCTAAAGCGCCGGCTTGATGGGATAAGTGTCGATGTATTAACCGCCGGGCAATGACGGCCCGGCGGTTTTTATCGCTTCAGCCGGCGTGGCCGGCAAAACGCTGGTGGATTTCGAGCACGTGCACGATGCTCGGCAGCAAGGCCGCCAGGGTTTCCTCGGCGCCGGCGCGGCTGCCCGGAAACGTGAGTACCAGCGACTGCTGGGCAAACCCTGACACCCCACGCGACAACACCGCATAGGGTGTGCGCCGCTGGCCGAAGGCGCGCGCGGCCTCCATCAGCCCGGGCATGGCCGTGGTCAGACGTGGCGTGACAGTTTCGACCACGCGATCCTTGGGCCCGATTCCAGTACCGCCGACCGTAATGATCAGCTGCGTGCCGTTGGCGATGGCGGTATCGAGTGCGTCGCCAACGCGGGTCTCGTCGTCGGGCAGTATCTGATAATCCAGGGGTTCGAACCCGGCCCCGGCGAGGCCGTCGGCGACCTGGCGCCCGGCCGTATCCGGTTTGTGGCCGTCGGCCACCGGATCGGACACCATCAGCACACAGGCCGACAGTGGTCGCTTGAGGTGGCGCTTGAAGTGGCTCTTGCCGCCGGTCTTGTCCAGCAGACGCGTCTCGCCGATCGCCAGTTCTTCGGGTTCGGCATAGGGCTTGAGCATGTCATAGAGGGTGAGCGCGGCCATGCTGGCCGCGGTCAGCGCTTCCATTTCCACGCCGGTGGGGCCGATCGTATGCACCTCGGCTTCGATCACCACGCGCTCGGCCTCGATATTAAAATGCACCTCGGCCGCATGAATCGGCAGCGGATGACACAGCGGCAGCAGTTCGTCGGTGCGCTTGGCCGCGAGAATACCGGCGATACGGGCGCTGGCCTGTGGGTCGCCCTTTTCGGTATCCCGCTCGGCGATCCGCTGCAGGCAATGCGCGGGCGCATAGAAGCTGGCCGTGGCTGTCGCCGAGCGGAGTGTCTCGGGCTTCATGCCGACATCTTTCATGATTGCGGTCCTTGTTCGCGCGCGTTATCTGCAGCGCGTGGCCGTTCCGGCTGGGGCACTTCCGTACCTTCCAGATAGGCGCTGCTGCCGTCGGCATAGTATTCGTTCTTCCAGACTGCGACCCGCGCCTTGAGTTCTTCCAGCGCGTAGCGCGCCGCCTCGAATGCAGCCTCGCGATGCACCGCGCGTACCACCACATACACGCTGACCTCGCCCAGACCCAGCCGGCCGGTGCGATGCTGGATACGACAGGCGTGTGCCTGGAATTTTTCTATCGCCTCGGCTTCGATATCGGCCAGGGTGCGCGCGGCGAGCGGCCCGTAGGCAGAATAATCCATGGATGTGACTTCGCGGCCGGCGTTATTCAGACGTACCGTGCCGCCGAACACCACCAGCGCGCCGCACTCGGGGTTGTCGGTTTCGGCCATCAGGGCGTCGAGATCAAGCGGTTCGGCGGTTAGGTGGGCGGTATCGGCTGGCGGTTGGCCGCCGGAGACCGGCGGAATTAGTGCAACCTGGTCGCCATCGGCCAGCGGTGTGTCGGCAGCCAGCAGCGTATCGCCACGCGCGCAGGCCGTACGCGAGAGCAGATCGGCCGCGCCGGGAAACTGGCGCTGGGCCTCGGCAATCAGCTGGGCCGGCGTATACGGCGCACTCACCGGTAACGCCAGTGCGGCCGCGCCCATGCGCGCCTCGAGCTCGCCGAAGCATTCCAGGTTCACGGTAATGGCATCGCTCATGGTCGACTCATCAAGCAGGTAAGGCGCAAAGGCTAGAGTCTGACAGGCGTGGCGGCAATGCGCGGAAACCCGGGTCCATGCGACGCTCAGCGTTCGGGCTCGGCGCGACGCGTGGCGCGCCACTCGGTGCACCAGAACGCCAGCGCACAGCCTTCCAGCAGGGCAGCGACTGCCAGCGCGCCCGGCCAGCCGCCCGCTTCATAGGCAATGCCGGACACCAGCGAACCCAGCGCGCCGAATAAAAAGAACGTGCCCATGTACGCGGTGGTGATCCGGCTGCGCGCGTCCGGGCGCAGGGTGTAGATGGTGCTCTGGTTGAGAATCTGCACGCCCTGTACGCCCAGATCCATGAGCAGCAGGCCGGCGATGATCGCGCCCAGACTGTGCGGGTTCAGGCCCATGAACACGAATGACGCGCAGGCCATACACAGGAACGCGCCGGTCGCCAAGCGTGCGTAACCCGCGTCGTGGAATCGCCCGGCCAGCGACGCCCCCAGCGCACCGGCTGCGCCGAACAGGCTGAACAGGCCGATGGTGGTTTCGCTGTAGTGATAGGGCGCATCCGCCAGCAGAAACGGCAGTACGGTCCAGGTGATGGTGAAACCGGCAAAGCCGAACGCGCCGTAGACGATACGTCGGCGCAGCAGCGGTTCTTCAACCAGCAGCGCGCCCACCGAGCGCAGCACCTGGCCGTAGCGCAGGGCGTTGGCTGGCGGGCCGTTATCGGGCAATACGCGCCATAGCACCACGGTCTGGGCCAGCATCGCCAGCGCCGCGCAGCCGAACACGGCGCGCCAGCCGGCGATATCCGCCACGATGCCGGCAAACGCGCGCGCCAGGAGAATGCCGATCAGCAGTCCGCTCATTACGCGTCCGACCACCGCGCCGCGTTGCATGGGCGCGGCGAGCGTGGCCGCCATCGGCACCATGATCTGGGCCGAGGTGGCCGCCAGCCCGATCACGAAACTCGCGAGCACGAAATACCCGAAGGCCGGCGAAAGCGCAGCCGCGGCCAGCGCCAGTGCGGTTACCAGACACACCAGCGTGATCAGGCGACGACGATTGAAGAAGTCGCCCACGGGCACGATGAACACCAGCCCGGCCGCATAGCCGAGCTGGGTGACGGTGATGATGCTGGTCGCGCCCGCCGAGGAAATATCGAAACTGCGGGTAAGCAGGTCCAGCAACGGCTGGGCATAGTAGATGTTGGCGACCGACAGCCCGCAGGCCACGGCCATGCACCAGGCCAGCGGCGCCGACGGGGTGAGTTCGCTGTGTTCGTGGGTCACGGCGTGCGGGCCTCGTGAAAAAGGAGGCGGATTCTAACGCTGTATTGCACAGCGGTGGGGTTACGGCACCGCGAACCCGGATGGATTCGCCCGTGTCGTCGAAATAGCCGGCAAACGATGCCGCCGCAATGCTTGAGCGCCCGTGCGCGGTGGTTGGGCCGTCTGCGCGCTGTAACCCGCCCAGCGGGCATGTTCTTGCCGGATTACGCTTGGCTAATCCCTCCACGCTGGGATTCGGGTCAGGCGGCTTTTAGGGCGTTCAGTGGTGAACGCGAATCAGGTGTGGCCGGCGCATGAAAAAGGCCCGCCTGAAAGCAGGCGGGCCGATTGCCGCGAGGCGGCGAAACGCTGCGATCGGGCGATCGATCAGTCGTCGTCGCGCTCGCTACGCAGGATCTCGCCGCTGTTGGCGTCGATCGTGAGTTCCACGCGCTGGCCGGCCGGGTCGGTGGCCTCGACGTCGTAGCGGTCCAGATCGCGGTCGATTTCGTCGATCTGGGTGTAGTCCTGGCTTTCGAGCATTTGTACGACGTCGGCGACCGACTTCATATTGGCATCGGCGTTCGTGTTGGCGTTGGCGTTGGCATCGTTCTGGGCGAACGCCACGGCCGGGCCGACGGTCAGCGCGGTGGCCAGGGCGAGGGTAGCGATACGACGGTTGCGATGGGACATGGTGTCCTCCTTGGTTGAGTTCGGCGCCGAGTGTGGGGCCGCGCTGTCGAATGCATGGTGAATACCGTGTTCATCGCCAATTAATCAGCGCCGCGTCGACAATAGGCGCCATGTCACGCTGGATGATCATCTGCCTGTCCTGTGTATGCGCCGGCGTATTGCTGCTCGGCGCGAGTGCGGCGCTGCATGCCGACGATGTCGATGCCGAGCAGGCACGCCGCGCGCGCGCCGCCGGCGACATTGCGCCGCTGGAACAGCTGTTCGACAAGGTCGAGCGCGAATGCCGTGGCCGTTTCGTGGAAATGGAACTCGACGAGGACGACGGCCAGTGGACCTACGAGATCAAGCTCATCGGCCCGCACGGCGATGTCGCCGAACTGGAATACGATGCCGCCGATCTGCGCCTGCTCGAAGCCGAAGGCCGGCATCTGGATGCGTTGGAATGCGTGCCGCCCGGCACCCCGGACTGACCTCGAAGAGTTCCCCTATGAGACTGCTGGTTGTCGAAGACGAACCCACGCTGTGCGAGCAGCTGTTCGAAGCCTTGAGCGAGGCCGGTTATGCCGTGGATATCGCCCGGGACGGCGAGGACGGTGCCTATCGCGGTGCCACCGAGCCCTATGACGCAATCGTGCTCGATCTAGGCCTGCCGCGCCTCGACGGGCTGAGTGTGCTGCGTGGCTGGCGCGGCGACGACATCAACGTACCGGTGCTGGTGCTGACCGCGCGCGGCGAATGGCATGAAAAGGTCGACGGCATGGATGCCGGTGCCGACGATTATCTGGCCAAGCCTTTTCGTATGGAAGAACTGCTCGCGCGTTTGCGGGCGTTGATCCGCCGCGCCAGCGGCATGGCCTCGCCGGTGCTCGAAGTCGGCGATGTGAGTCTGGATACCCGCAGCGCGCGGGTCGCGGTGGCCGGACGCCCGGTCAAGCTCACCGGCCACGAATATCGGGTGCTGGCTTATCTCATGCACCATGTCGGCGAGGTGGTATCGCGTAGCGAGCTCATCGAGCACATCTATGCGCAGGACTTCGATCGCGACTCGAATACCATCGAAGTCTTCATCCGGCGGCTGCGCCAGAAACTCGACAACGGCGCGATCGTGACCGTGCGCGGCTTCGGCTATCGCTTCGAGGCGCAAACGCAGCGCGCGAGCGGCTGAACATGGGTCGCGCTTCGCTACAGCGGCGTCTGTTCGTGGGCGCGGCCATCTGGATCGTGCTTGCGCTGGTGACCACGGCGGTGGTGCTGTCGGTGCTGTTTCGCGACCATCTGGAAAACGAACTCGCCCGCCGTCTGGATGCGGATTTCCTGCAGCTGGTGTCCCAGTTCGATGTCGATGCCCAGGGGCGGCTGCTGCACCCGGTGGCGATGAGCGATCCGCTCTATCAGCGCGTACTGTCCGGGCGCTACTGGCAGATCGAGCGCGCCGGAGCCGTGAGCCTGCGTTCGCGCTCGCTGTGGGATGCCCGTCTTGAAACCAACACGCAGCACAGCGGCGATCGTATCCGTATGAACGGCCCGCGCGGCCAGCCACTGTTGGCTGTGGTGCGCCAGATCACGCTACCCAATGTCGACGAGCCGCTGCTATTGACCGTGGCCGCGAGCCTGGCGCCGGTCGACGCTGCGGTGGCCGATTTCCGGCGCACCACGCTGATCGCACTGGGCGTGCTGGCGGCGGGGCTGATTCTCGCGGCCGCGTTGCAGGTGCGCCTCGGACTGCGACCGCTGGGTCAGTTGCGCGGCGAGCTGGCGCGGATTCGTGCCAATGAGGCCACCCGTCTATCCGGCGACTACCCAGCCGAGGTCGCGCCGCTGGTGGCCGATCTCAACAGCGTGCTGGCCCATAACGAAACACTCATCGAGCGCGCGCGCCGGCAGGCGGGCAATCTGGCCCACGCGCTGAAAACGCCGCTATCGATTATCGACAACGAAGCACAGCGCATGGGCCAGGACGGCGAAACCCGCCGTGCCGCACGCCTTGGCCACGAGGTCGTGGCCATGCAGCGTCATATCGACTGGCATCTGGCGCGTACCCGTATCGCCGGGCGCGCGGGCCATGGTCTGGCCACGCCGGTCGACGAGGTCATGGCCCGGCTGCAACGCACCTTGCAGCGGCTCTATGGCGATCGCGGCGTGATTATCGAAATCGAGACCGACCCGGCGGTTCGCTTTGCCGGCGAGCAGCGCGATCTCGAACAGATGCTGGGCAACCTGATGGAAAATGCCTGTAAATGGGCCCGTGGGGTCGTGCAAGTGAGCGCGACGGCCGATGCCGACACGCTGGTATTGCATGTCGACGACGATGGCCCCGGCATGCGTGGCGACCAGCGCGAACAGGCGATCCAGCCCGGCCAGCGCTTCGACGAAACCGTGCCCGGTTCCGGGCTGGGGCTTGCGATCGTCAGCGATCTGGCCGAGGCCTATGGCGGCGAACTGATACTTGAGCGCGCCGGGTTGGGTGGGCTGTCGGCCCGCCTGCGGTTACCGAAATCTGCAGGCGGGGCCTAGCGCGTATGCGTCTGCACGCCGCCGGCGGCGGCCACGATCAGCACATCGGCGGGGCGGCGCGCGAACAGGCCGACCGTGACCACGCCAGGCAGGGCATTGATCGTATCCTCGAGTTCGATCGGGTTCATGATCTCGAGGTTGTAGACATCGAGAATCGGGTGGCCGTTGTCGGAAACGAAACCGGCACGCAATTCCGGTTCGCCGCCGAGCTTGACCAGCGCCCGGGCCACGCTCGATCGACCCATTTCGATGACCTCGACGGGTAGCGGAAAGCGCCCCAGCAGATCGACCTGCTTGGATTCATCGACCATGCAGATGAATTTGCGCGACGCGCCGGCGATGATCTTTTCGCGGGTAAGCGCGCCGCCGCCGCCCTTGATCAGTTCCAGGTGTTCGTTGGCTTCGTCGGCGCCGTCGATATACACGCCCAGTTCGCCGGCGCTGTTGAGATCGATCACATCGAAACCGGCCGCGCGCAGGCGTTCGGTGGAGGCGTTCGAGCTGGACACACAGCCGGGGATGTCGGGCTTGCGCTCGCCGAGTACGTCGATGAAATGATTGACCGTCGAGCCCGTGCCCACGCCCAGATATTCGCCTTCGCTGACGTATTCGTAGGCGGCTTCGGCCGCGGCGCGCTTGAGATCGTCCTGTTTGCCCATTAAAGCTTTCCTGCTTGCGTGTCGAGAATAAAAGCGTGAGTGAAATTATCGGTCGCGGGCGCCGAATATATCGGTGCCCACGCGTACATGCGTCGCACCTTCGGCAATCGCGGCCTCGAGATCGGCGCTCATGCCCATCGACAGGGTATCGAGCGTATGGCCGCGCTCGTTGAGGCGTTGCATGAGTTCGCGCAGCGCGGCAAAGGGTTTGCGCTGGCTGGCTTCATCGTGGCTGGGCGCCGGGATGGTCATCAGTCCGCGCAGTTTGACGTGGTCGAGCTCGACGATCTGATCGGCGAGTTCGGCGACCGCGTCGGGGGCGAGGCCGGATTTGCTGGCTTCGCCGTCGATGTTGACCTGGATACACAGATTCAGCGGCGCGAGGTCTGGCGGACGCTGGTCGGACAGGCGGCGCGCGATCTTGAAACGGTTGATGGCATGCACCCAGGAGAAATTGGATGCGATATCACGGGTCTTGTTCGACTGAATGTCGCCGATAAAGTGCCAGAGGGGTTCGCGCGCGGCCAGCGCGTCGATCTTGGCGAGGGCGTCTTGCAGATAGTTCTCGCCGAAATCGCGCTGGCCGTGATCGAGCGCATCGCGCACGCGCGCGACCGGTTTGGTCTTGGATACCGCGACCAGCGTGATATCGGCCGGATCGCGATGAGCGGCGTGCGCGGCGCGCGCGATGCGTTCGCGGACTTTATCGAGCGCGTCGGCTACGGATGGGGTTGAATCGGTCGACATGGAAACAGTATTCGTTCGGCTGCGTTGGGTTAGGATTAGGATAACGCGGCCAGCCTAGTAGGGAGCACGTCGGGGACCCATGGATATTTCCCAGTTACTGGCCTTTTCGGTCAAGCAGAATGCTTCGGATCTGCATTTGTCGGGCGGTTTGCCGCCGATGATCCGTGTCGATGGTGATATGCGGCGTATCAATCTGCCGCCGATGGAACACAAGGAAGTGTTCGATCTGATCTACGACATCATGAACGATCGGCAGCGCAAGGCGTATGACGAGCATCTCGAGACCGACTTTTCGTTCGAGATTCCGAACCTCGCGCGTTTTCGTGTCAACGTGTTCAACCAGAACCGGGGCGCGGCGGCGGTATTTCGCACCATTCCCTCGGAGGTGCTGACCCTCGAGGAACTGGACGCGCCCAAGGTCTTTCGCGAAATCGCGGGCCTGCCCCGCGGGCTGGTACTGGTGACCGGGCCGACCGGCTCGGGTAAATCGACCACGCTGGCGGCGATGGTCAACCACAAGAACGAAACCGAACTCGGCCATATCCTGACCATCGAGGACCCGATCGAGTTCGTGCACAGTTCGCAGAAATGCCTGGTCAACCAGCGCGAAGTCGAGCGCGATACCCATTCCTTCGCCGCCGCGCTGCGCAGCGCGCTGCGCGAGGATCCGGACACCATCCTGGTCGGCGAGCTGCGCGATCTGGAAACCATTCGCCTGGCGCTGACCGCGGCCGAAACCGGCCATCTGGTATTCGGCACCCTGCATACCAGCTCGGCGGCCAAGACCATCGACCGTATTATCGACGTCTTCCCGGGCGCGGAGAAGGACATGGTGCGCGCCATGCTGTCGGAATCGCTGCGAGCGGTGATCTCCCAGACCCTGCTCAAGAAGAAGGCAGGCGGACGTGTGGCTGCCCACGAGATCATGATGGGCACGCCGGCCATTCGTAACCTGATCCGTGAAGGCAAGATCGCGCAGATGTACTCGGCGATTCAGACCGGGCAGTCCACCGGCATGCAAACACTCGATCAGTGCCTGCAGGATCTGGTGCGCCGGGGCGTGGTCGCGCGCGACGAGGCCGGCCGCAAGGCGGTCAATCGCGAGTCGCTGGGTAACTAGAGGAGACGCACGATGGACCGCGCACAGGCGACCAAGCTTCTCACCGTACTGCTCGAGCGACTGGTTTCAGAGGGCGGCTCGGATCTGTTCATTACCGCCGGCTTCCCACCGGCGATCAAGCACGACGGCCAGATTTCGCCGCTCATGGAGCGCCCGCTCACCCACGAGCAGTCGTCGTTGATCGTGCGCTCGATCATGAATGATCGCCAGGCGCGCGAATTCGACGAATACAAGGAGTGCCAGTTCGCGATCTCGCCGCCGTCCGGGCGTTTTCGTGTCTCGGCGTTCGTGCAGCAAGGCCGGGTTGGCGCGGTCATGCGCGTGATCAATACCGAAATTCCGGATTTCGACGAACTCGGTCTGCCGCCGGTGCTCAAGGATGTAGTCATGAGCCAGCGCGGGCTGGTGATCATGGCCGGTGCCACCGGCTCGGGTAAATCCACGTCGCTGGCGGCGATGCTTGGCCACCGCAACAACAACGCGGCCGGGCATATCATCACCATCGAGGACCCGATCGAATTCGTGCATCCGCACAAGAAATCGATCGTCACCCAGCGCGAGGTGGGCGTGGATACCCAATCCTGGGACAACGCGCTCAAGAACACCCTGCGCCAGGCGCCCAACGTCATTCTGGTGGGCGAAGTGCGTACGCGCGAAACCATGGAATACGCGATCAACTTCGCCGAAACCGGGCATCTGGTGCTGTGTACGCTGCACGCCAACAGCTCGAACCAGGCGCTGGATCGCATCATCAACTTCTTCGACGAAGCCAAGCGCGAGCAACTGCTCATGGACTTGTCGCTGAATCTGCGCGCGCTGCTGTCGCAGCGGCTGGTGCGCAAGGAAGGCGGCGGGCGCTGTGCGGCGATGGAGATTTTGCTCAACACGCCGCATGTGGCCGACATGATCTTCAAGGGCAAGGTCGGCGAGCTCAAGGACGTGATGAGCCGCGGCAACGAGCAGGGCATGATCACCTTCGATCAGAGTCTGTTCAAACTCTTCGAGGCGGGCGAAATCGATTACGCCGAGGCGCTGCGCCATGCCGATTCCCAGAACGAACTGCGCCTGAACATCAAGCTCAACAGCAAGCGCGCGCGCAAGAATCTGGCCGACGACGCCGACGTCAATGCGCTTTCGATGCACGACGACGAAGACGAGGACGAAGCGGCTGCCGACGAGGGGATGTCCCGCCATGAGCGATAGCGAGCAGCAAACCGACGACGCCCTCGAGGCGGTCGAGCCCTATCTGCAACTGGCGATCGACAAGAACGCCTCCGATCTGTACTTCACCACGCATGCGCCGGTGATGTTGCGTGTCGAGGGCGAGATCTATCCGGTCAAGAGCAAAACGCGCGAGCCGCTCACGCCGGAACGCGTCGAAGCGCTGGCCTTGAGTATCATGACCAAGGAGCAGAAAGCCGGCTTCGAGCGCGACCATGAGGTGGATTTCGCCTACCGCTACGGGCTGCAGGGGCGCTTTCGTGTGAATGTGTTTCGCCAGCGCGGTTCGGCTGCCATGGTGTTGCGCAATATCGGCAATGTGCCCAGTTTCGATACCTTCGACATGCCGGCGGTGCTCAAGCGCCTGTCCATGCAAAAGCGCGGGCTGATCATGGTCGTGGGCGCGACCGGCTCGGGCAAGTCGACGACGCTGGCGGCGATGATCAATCATCGCAGCGAGAATGCGAACGGCCATATCCTCACCATCGAGGACCCGATCGAGTTCATGTATCGCCACAAGCGCTCGATCGTCAATCAGCGCGAGTTGGGCACCGATACGCTGGATTTTGCGCGCGCGGTGCGCAGCGCCATGCGCGAAGCGCCCGATGTCGTACAGATCGGCGAAACGCGCGATCTGGCCACCGCTGAAGCCGCCATTCAGCTGGCCGGCACCGGCCATCTCGCGCTCACCACGCTGCATGGCAACAATGCCTACCAGGCGCTGCAACGCCTGATCGCGCTGTTTCCCGAATATGCGCGCGAAGCCCTGTTCATGGATCTGTCGCTGAATCTGCGCGCGATCATTTCGCAGCGGCTGGTGCGCGGCGTCGGCGGCAAGCGCGTGGCCGCCTTCGAGATTTTGCTCAATACCCCGTATATCGCCGATCTGATCCGCCAGGGGCGTATCGATTCGGTACGCGAAGCCATGTCGGAAGGCGATGGCGGCGAAGGCATGGCCACATTCGACGACTCCCTGCTGGCGCTGGTGCGCGAGGGCCAGATCAGCCAGGAACAGGCGCTGGCCTATGCCGACTCGCGCGAAAACCTGCAAAGCCGTATGGCCTTCGAGCATCTTTAGGGAAACGCTGCACAACCTGTCACGGTCGCGCCGGTGTGCTTTGCGCGTGGCTGGCAGGCAGAGGTGGGCGTAGCGTGCTGGTTGCACGGCGCGCCTGCCTCGACGCCGACCAAGCGCGCGCAAAGCCGGCGGCCCCTGCGGGGTTTCGGCCTCACAGACGCCGCGGCCTTGTTGCCAGGCTTGACCTGCCCCTCGTTGATTTCCTGGGGCAGGCGCTGCGCTTGGACGCCTTGCCGCACCTCTGTGAGGGCTCGAACGCGATCCGCGAGAGGTTATGCAGCGCTTCCCAGGCCCATTTTTCGCGGCATGGCCATGGCACTCGTCTTGCCACGGGTGGTGTATTGCGGCGAGGATTGGGCTTGTTTGTCTAACTGGATGGTGGATGAGTTCGCAATCGCCCGCTAGCGCGGCGTCTTCGCAGGGCGTACCCGACCCGGCCAATCCGGCGGTGATCGGCTGGCGCGAATGGGTCAGCCTGCCCGCGCTGGGGATCGACTGGATCAAGGCCAAGATCGATACCGGCGCGCGGACCTCGGCGCTGCATACCTTTCAGCTCGATGTCGAGCACGAGCACGGCGCCAAGGTTGCGCGTTTTGGCGTGCATCCGTTTCAGCGCGATAACGACACCATCACCTGGTGCCAGGCGCCGGTGGTGGATGAGCGCAGCGTGCGCGACTCTGGCGGCCATCAGGAATGGCGTTTCGTGATCGAAACGCCGGTGCGCATGGCGCAACGCGAATGGCCGATCGAGATTACATTGACCGCGCGCGATACAATGTTATTCCGCATGCTGCTCGGCCGAACCGCCATGCGCTGTCTTCGCGTCGACCCGCTCGCTTCCTTTCTCACCGGCCGCCCGCCTGAGGCCTGATCGCTATGCAAATCGCAATTCTGTCGCGTAACCGCAATCTGTATTCCACGCGTCGCATGGTCGAGGCCGGCAAGTCACGCGGCCATGAAATGACCGTGATCGATCCGTTGCGCTGCTATATGAACATCGTGCCGCACGCGCCCGAAATTCATTACAAGGGCAAGAAGCTCGAAGGCTTCGATGCCATCATTCCGCGTATCGGCGCCTCGATCACGTTCTACGCCACGGCCGTGCTGCGCCAGTTCGAGATGATCGGCGTCTATCCGCTCAACGAATCGGTGGCCATCTCGCGCTCGCGCGACAAGCTGCGCTCCATGCAGCTGCTTTCGCGCAAGGGCATCGGCCTGCCGGTGACCGGGTTTGCCCATTCGCCGGACGATACCGACGATCTGCTCGAGCTTGTGGGCGGCAACCAGTACGTGATCAAGCTCACCGAAGGCACCCAGGGCAAGGGTGTGGTGCTCACCGAAACCCGCGGCGCGGCCGAGTCGGTGATCGATGCCTTTCGTGGCCTGGATGCGCACTTTCTGGTGCAGGAGTTCGTCAAGGAAGCCAAGGGCGCGGATATCCGCTGCTTCGTGATCGGCGACAAGGTCGTGGCGTCGATGAAGCGCCAGGGCCGGGAAGGCGAGTTCCGTTCCAACCTGCATCGCGGCGGCTCGGCCTCGGTGATCAAGATCACGCCCGAAGAGCGCTCGACCGCCGTGCGCGCGGCCAAGATCATGGGTCTGAACGTCGCCGGTGTGGATCTGCTGCGTTCCAATCACGGGCCGGTGGTCATGGAAGTCAATTCCTCGCCGGGCCTGGAAGGTATCGAAACGGCTACCGGCAAGGACGTGGCCGGCCAGATCATCGGCTTTATCGAGAGCTACTCCAAACGTGGTAAAACGCGCACGCGTGGCGGTGGTTGAGCGCTAGCGCCGAGCAAGCCGCTATACTGCAAAACGGCAGCGTCTTTGGCGCTGCCGTTTTTCTTTGAGTTGCATCAGTCATTTGGAATCGAGCCCGCGTATGAGCGATACCGATCACAAGTCCAGTCGCGCCGATGAGTACCCGTCCTTCAAGCCGCTGCAAATCGGTGGGCAGACCATCGAAGCCGGTACGCGCACGAGCATCGATCTGCCGGTTACCGATCTGTATACCCACGCCAAACTCACCATGCCGGTCAACGTCATCCGCGGGCGCCGGCCCGGGCCGACGCTGTTCGTCTCGGCGGCGGTGCATGGCGACGAGCTCAACGGCGTGGAGATCATCCGCCGGCTGCTCAAACTGCGCGGGCTCAAGCAAATGCGCGGTACGCTCATTGCCGTGCCGATCGTCAACGTCCACGGCTTTCTGCGCCATTCGCGCTACCTGCCGGATCGGCGCGATCTGAATCGTTCGTTTCCCGGCACCTCGAAAGGCTCGGTAGCCTCGCGCCTGGCCAAGGTCTTCGTCGACGAAATCCTGGCCAAGGCCGATTACGGCATCGATCTTCATACCGGTGCGATTCATCGCGCGAACCTGCCCCAGATCCGCGCCGATCTATCCAACGACGAGACCCGCCGGCTCGCCGAGGCCTTCGGCTGCCCGTTGCTCATCGATGCCAGCCTGCGCGAAGGCTCGCTGCGCGAACACGCCAACGAAAAAGGCGTACCGCTGTTGCTTTACGAGGCAGGCGAGGCGCTGCGCTTCGACGAGTTTTCCATTCGCGCGGGCGTGCGCGGCATCTCCGGGGTGATGCGCGAACTCAAGATGCTGCCCATGCGCGGCAAGCGCGCGCCGCACAAGTCGGTGGTCGCGCTCGACTCCAACTGGGAGCGCGCGCCCGAGTCCGGCATTCTGCGTTCGCTGGTCGAGCTTGGCGAATATGTGAGCAAGGATCAGGTGCTGGCCTATATCGCCGACCCGTTCGGCGAAACCGAGGTCGCGGTGACCTCGGAGCATCCCGGCATCGTGATCGGGCGTTCCTATCTGCCGCTGGCCCATGCCGGCGATGCGCTCTACCACGTCGCCCGGGTGAAAGGCGCCCAGAAGCTGGCCAGTCGGGTTGAAGCCTATCAATCTGACAACGAACCGGACGATTTCGACGACCGCGGCGAATCCGGCGAGCCACCCATCGTGTAGCCGCCCGCCGGTGCGGGACGGCTCAGTCGCTGAAGATCAGTATCACGCAGGCGGCGGTCAAAGCGCCCATCACGGCATTGAACAGCCGCCACGCGCGCGGTGAATGTAGCCGCGTGCCCAGTGTCCGGCCGAACAAGGCCCAGAACGAGATACAGGGAAAGGCCACGATCTCCATGAAGATCGCCAACGCCAACGCGTTGAGCAGTAGCGGACCGTCATTCGGCAGGAAAGAGGCGGTCAGCGTCAGCCCCATGATCCAGGCCTTGGGGTTGGCAAACTGGAATGCGGCAGCTTCCCAGATCGTGAGCGGGCGTGCGGTGTCGGCGTCGGCCAGCGCAGGCGGCGGCGCAGTGGCGATACGCCAGGCCAGATACAGCAGATAGGCGCTGCCCGCCAGGCGCAGCCCCCATTGCACGCTTTCGTAGCGCTCGAATATCGCGCCCAGCCCCAGGGCGGTGGCCATGAACAACAGCACACAACCGCCGAGAATACCCACCATATGCGGCAATGTGCGGCGATAACCGAAACGCGCGCCGGAGGCCGTCAGCATGATGTTGTTGGGGCCGGGCGTACCCGACATGGCCACGCTGAACAGGGCGACCGAAAGTAACCAGCTCGCGGAGCTCATGGCGTCTCGGGCGATCGGTGGGCGAATAAATTGTACGGGTTCAATTTTACGAGTAAGCTTTTAATGTTCCGGTTTTCGTTACTCTAAATATCGATTTTTCAGCGTCAATATTTTTATTGTCACCATGACAATCTGGGTGCCACAACTGTCAGGGTCGGGGCCGCGCTACCGCCAGCTGGTTGAGGCGGTCGTCGCCGCGATCGAGTCGGGCGAGCTCGGCGAGCAGGAGAAACTGCCGCCCCAGCGTCGCCTGGGCCATGCGCTGGGCGTGACCACGGGCACGATCACCCGCGCCTATGCCGAGCTCGAGCGTCGCGGCTGGGTCGAGGCGCGGGTCGGCAGCGGTACCTATGTGCGTGGCCCGACGACCGAAGCATTCAGTCACGTCAGCCCGGCCGAGGATTCCGCCCAGGTGGATTTGTCCTTGTCATTGCCGCCGCCCTGCGCGGCGCGTGCGGATGGGCTGGCCCGTGCCATGGGTGCGATTCAGCGCGACCGTAGTGCGCTCGTTCATGCCATGGATTATCAGCCCGAGGGTGGGCTGGATCGGCATCGTCGAATCTATGCCGAGTGGCTCACGCGCCTGGGCCTGCCGATGAGCGCCGATGAATTGCTCATCGATCAGGGCGGCATGAACGGCATCTTCGTAAGCCTGTCGGCGCTGCTTTCGCCCGGGCAACGGCTGGCGGCCGAGACGCTGACCTATCCCGGCGTCATCAGCGTCGCCCAGCAGCTGGGTATTCGCACGGTCGGCATCGAACACGACGGCGAGGGTATCGATATCGACGCCCTGGCAATGCGCCACGAACGCCAGCCGTTTGGCGCGCTCTATGTCATGACCGAGCACCAGAACCCCACCACCGCGGCATTGTCCGAATCGCGCCGGCATGCGCTGGCCGCACTCGCGCGCGAACGTGACTTCTGGCTGATCGAAGACGGCGTGCAGTACATTGGCGAGCGTGGTACGCCGTTGTATCGGCTGGCCCCTGAACGCACGCTCTATCTGTTTTCGGTCGCCAAGATCCTGGGTGGGGGCATGCGCTCGGGTGCGATCCGAGTGCCGGCGTCGTTACGTACGCAGGTGGCCGCGGTACTGCGCAATCAAAGCTGGATGCCGCCGCCACTGATTGCCAGTCTCGTGTGTGCCTGGATCGAAAGCGGCGATGCCGACCGGTTACTGGCGTGGCAATGCGAAGAAATGGCGGCACGCCATGTCCTGGTGAAGGACTATCTGGCGGACTATGACTACAGCGCCCAGGCCGACGGTTTCTATATCTGGCTGCGATTGCCAGCCGGGCGCCGTGCCGGGCCGTTTGTCGAACAACTCGCCGAGCGCGGCGTGCGGGTCACCCCGGCCGAGCCCTTCTGTGTCGGCAGCGAACCCGCACCGCAGGCCGTGCGTGTGTGTATCAGCGCGGCATCCGATCGCGTAGCACTTGGGCGCGCCCTGGGCGTGATTCGCGACAGCCTCGAGGCGCCCGGCCCGGCGCTCTGGGAAACACTTTAGCTTTGTTAACGCGCGTTGCGATTGCCCGCGATGATGGCCATCACCGCCATGCGAATGGCGATACCGTTACGCACCTGTTCGAGAATGACTGACTGATCGCCATAGGCGATCTCGGCATTGATCTCCACGCCGCGATTGATCGGGCCCGGGTGCATGACCAGCGCATCGGGCTTTGCATGGGCGAGATTGGCGGCGGTCAGGCCGAAACGCTGGTGATAGTCATCCACACCCTCGAGCGCGTCGCCGTCGATGCGTTCGCGTTGAATACGCAGGCCCATGACGATATCGGCATCGCTCAGGCCCTGGGCGATATCGCCGCTGGTCCGTACGCCGAGACGCTCGGCGTCGTCGGGCAGAAACCGATCCGGCCCGATCACGCGAATATCGGTGGTGCCGAGCGTACGCAGTGCATGGATGGTCGAATGCGCGACCCGCGAGTGGCGCACATCGCCCACAATCGCCACGCGCAGATTGTCGAAATCCGGGCGGTGGCGGCGAATGGTGAAGACATCCAGCAATGCCTGGGTGGGATGGGCATGACTGCCATCACCGGCGTTGATGATGGCGACGTTGTCGGCCGCATGGGCGGCAAAGCGCGCCGCTGCACCGTTTTCCGGGTGACGGATGGCGAAGATGTCCGCGCCCATGGCCTGCAGCGTGTAGAGCGTGTCGAGATCGTCTTCGCCCTTGGCGCGCGAGGAATGCGCCACATCCATATTGATTACGTCGGCCGACAGACGCTTGGCGGCGAGCTCGAAGGTGGTGCGTGTACGGGTGGAATTTTCGAAGAACAGATTGAATACGGTCTTGCCGCGCAGCAGCGGCACTTTCTTGGGCGGTGTGCCGGGCTCGGGCACGAAGGTTTCCGCTGTATCCAGAATCTGCTCGACCAGCGTACGGGGCAGGCCTTGCGTGGTGATCAGATGTCGTAGACCGCCGTCGCGGTCGAGCTGAATATCGTCGGTCATGGGGTCGTTCCGTAGTCGTCGGATCGGTTTTGCAGGGCCTTCAACACGGCCATCGCCGCGTCGGCCTGGTTCACCGGCACGAACAGATGATCGTGGCATGTACCGGCCACCACGTTGCAGGCGATGTTCGCTTGGGCCAGCGCGCTGGCCACCGCGGCGGTCAGCCCGACCGCGGCGAGTGATGAATGCACCTGCAGCGTGATCCAGCAGCAAGGCGGCTCGGCAGCGCGCGCGCCGGCGGGCAGTTCGCTTTCGCGTGCCACGATCGAAAGGCCCTCGGGCTCGTGCATCAGGCACACGAGCCGATCCAAATCGATCGCGTCGACATGATCGATGCGCGCGAAGCGATAAATGCCTGGCTGGCGTTCGGCGCGCAGATCACGCAGCAATACGGCGAGATCCTGTATGCCGTCGTCGCTGCGGGCCGGGGGCGGGCTCACTGCATGATCAGGCGCAGCGGCTCGGGGCCGGTGAGTTTGATGCGTTCGCCGCGGGCGATATCCAGCTGCAGCCCCACGGCATCCGGGGCGAAGGGCAGTTCGCGGGCACCGCGATCCACCAGCACCGCCAGTTTGACCGCGGCCGGGCGGCCGTAGTCGAACAACTCGTTGAGCGCGGCGCGCACGGTACGCCCGGTATAGAGCACGTCGTCGACGAGAATCACGGTCTTGCCGTCGATATCGGCATCAATGCGCGACGGACCCACACTTGGGTGCAGGCCGATGGTGGAAAAATCGTCACGGTAGAAGCTGATATTGAGCGTACCCAGGGGCGCGGCCAGACCGAAATGGGCATGCAGGCGTTCGGCAATCCAGGCGCCCCCGGTTTCCACGCCAACCATCACGGCCTCGGGATCGGCGGCGATGAGCGGTGCCAGGGCCGATTCGAGCGCGGCGAGCGCAGCATCGACATCGAAGGTCTGGGTCGGGTTCGGGTCAGCGGGCGTCATGGCATGGCTCGGGTTGGCGAATGGCGGACAAAAACGACTGCATTACGAAGCACCGGCGTTGGCGAGCCAGCCTTCGAGAATGACCTGGGCTGCCATCGAATCGGAATCGCCCTTGGCCAGGCGTTTGCCGCGGCTACCGCTGGCGCGTGCGGTGCGCAGGCGTTCCATGGCTTCAATCGTGGAAAAGCGTTCGTCCATGGCGTGCACCGGGATATCGAAATGCTCGCCGAGCTGACGCATGAAGCGCTGGGCGTTTTCGGTCATCGGCTGGCTGGAACCATCGTTGGCCAGCGGCAGCCCGACCACCAGCGCGCCTGGGCGCCATTCCGCTACGATCCGGGTCAGCGCCGGCCAGTCCGGGGCGTTGCCGGCATTGCTGTGGTGCAGGGTAGTCAGCGCCTGGGCATTGCCGGTAATCGCATTGCCCACGGCCACGCCAATTCGCTTGGTGCCGAAATCGAAGCCCAGCAGCACATTGGCATCACCGGCCATACATGTACTTCCTAGGCATGACCGATCAGCGCCGACAGCTGATGGGCTTCAACGCCCAGCAGGCGTGCGGCCGCGGACCAGCGACTTTCGACCGGCGTCGAGAAGATGATCTCGTCGCTGGCCGGCGTATTCAGCCAGCTGTTGGCCAGCATTTCGTCTTCGAGCTGGCCTTCGCCCCAGCCGGCATAGCCGAGTGTGATCAGATAGTCACTGGGCCCGAAGCCGTTGCCGATGGCCTCGAGCACATCGCGCGAGGTCGTGAGCGCGAGCCCGCCCGCGATCTTGAGGGTGGATTCCCAGCGCCCCTCGTCGCGATGGAGCACGAAGCCGCGCTCGGTTTGAACCGGCCCGCCCCAGAACACCGGCTGCTCGGCCGGCACATGCGCCTCGATATCCATATGCGCGAGCATGTCGCGTACGGACAGATCCCCCGGTTTGTTGATCACGAGCCCCATGGCGCCGTCCTCGTTGTGTTCGGCGATAAAGGTCACGCTGTCGGCGAAATCGCCGCCGACACGGCCCGGCATGGCGAGCAGGAACTGGTTGCGAAAAATTCCCTCTGTCATGGCCGTATTATCCGCCGACGGCTTGCATACGGGCAAATGGGTGCGCGCCGGCAGTCAGTCGTTGCCGTTGATTTCGCCCGCGCTGCCGGGTTCGAACAGCCAGTCGTAGGCAAAGCTTAGCTCGTCGGTCAGAGAGGCCAGCGCATCGGCGAACGGCGGGTAGGGCGCGGCGGAGCGTACGATCGCCAGTGCGGCGTTGTCGAGCGCGTCGTTGCCCGAGGAGCGCAGTACGCGCACGGCCAGAAGGGTGCCGTCTGCGCGCACGCGAACCGCCATGGTCAGCCGGCGCGGATGGGCGGCGTCCAGCAACGCGCTCGGATAACGCCGGCTGCCGCGCGCTTCGATGCGCTGTTGCCAGCTGGCGAGATATTCGGCCCGCGCGTCTTCGGCGGCCGCCGAGATTTTTGCGGGCTGCGGTTGCTCGAGGATTTCGATTGGCGGACTGGGCGTTTGCGGCGTCTGTTCGCTTGCCTTGACCTTGGGTTCGGCGACCATCACGAAGCGCGTGACCGTGCTCGCGCCGGCCGGCTGCGCGCGTGTGGGCTGTGGCCGGGGCATGGTCGGGTTGGCGGCAATGGCCTGTTGCGAGCGCTCATCCGCGCCTTGCTGATTGCGTGTGGCGCGTATCGCGGTGTCGGGCGCGGTATCGGCGGCGTCGGCCACGGTGCGCGTGGCCGAGAGTAGTCGCGCGTCGTTGGCCCTGGACGGGTCGGATTTATTCGACCAGCCCAGCAGCAGCGCGTGCACGATCAGCGCGATCGCCAGGCAGAAACAAAAACGCGCACGAACGCTGGACATCGCCGCTTTAGGTCAGCCGCCGCTCGATCGCGTCGAACAGTTTGCCGGCGATGTTGATGCCGAACTGCTTGTCCAGCTCGCGTACGCAGGTCGGGCTGGTGACATTGATTTCGGTGAGCTTGTCGCCGATCACATCCAGGCCGACGAACAGCAGTCCCTTGTCGCGGACGTAGGGGCCGATTTCCTCGGCAATCGCGCGATCGCTATCGGTGAGCGGCCGGCCCACGCCGCGCCCACCGGCGGCCAGGTTGCCGCGCAGCTCGCCCTCGGCCGGTACGCGCGCCAGCGCATAGTCGATCGGCACGCCATCGACCACCAGAATGCGCTTGTCGCCGTCCTTGATCGCCGGCAGATAGGCCTGCGCCATGGCATAGCGCGTGCCGTGCTCGGTGAGCACTTCCAGGACCACGGAAATATTGTCGTCGCCGGTCTTGACCCGAAAGATGCGCGAGCCGCCCATGCCGTCGAGCGGCTTGATCACGGCATCGCCATGTTCTTTGATGAAGCGCTTGAAATCGTCGCTGCGCCGGGCCACGAGCGTGGGCGCGGTCAGATGGGCAAAGCGGTTGATCGACATCTTCTCGTTGACGTCGCGCAGCGCATCGCAGCGATTGACCACCAGCGTGCCTTCGTTTTCGGCCAGCTCGAGAATATAGGTGGCATAAATGTATTCGGTATCGAACGGCGGATCCTTGCGCATGAGGATGGCATCGAGATCGGCCAGGGCCAGAATCTCCGACTCGCCGGTAAAGCGATACCAGTCGTCGTTGTCGTCGAATACTTGCAGGCGGCGGCCCGTGCCGTAGCCCACGCCGTCGCGCACGAACAGATCGGACATCTCGAAATAGATGATTTCGTACTCGCGACGCATGGCTTCGAGCAGCAATGCCAGGGTGGTGTCCTTGTAAGGGGTGATATCCGCGATGGGGTCCATCACGACGCCGAGACGGGTGGCCATGCCACAGCTCCTGCAAAAAGAGTGCGAGCGCGGGGCGCGCGCAACGATTATCGATCAGCGCGCATGGTAGCGCAGGCATGCCATGCCTGGCTTTCGTCCACGCAACCTTGAGTCGCCGCGTTTTCTGCGAACACATGCCCGCGGCTGGTCGGGATGGCTTCGTTCCTTGAAGGCAACCGCAGATTGCGCAGATTCAAGGGATTAAGAAGGGGGTGTTTTCGGCCCTCGCGCTCGCCCCAAGCTTGCTGCATGCGGATGTGGCGTGAAGCGGCCTGTCACGCAATCTGCGTTGATCTGCGTAATCTGCGGTTCCTGTCTTGTCCTAGAGGACGACTCGGACCGCGAATGCACGCGAATAAACGCGAACGGGCCATGCAGTGTGAACGCGGGGCTTTCGCTTGGGCTGGCTTCGTTCCTTGAAAGCAACCACAGATTGCGCAGATTCAAGGGATTAAGAAGAGGCGTTTTCGGCCCTCGCGCTTGCCCCAAGCTTGCTGCATGCGGATGTAGCGCGAAGCGGCCTGTCACGCAATCTGCGTAATCTACGGTTCCTGCCTTTCGTTCAAAGATAACGCACTACCCGAAGTGCGCCTTGATGGATAGTTAACCAGCAGCCAGTCAGACGGATTCGACGTGGCGTTTCAGACGCTCTACGCCGGGTCGTTCGCTCAGGCAGCGGTTTTCAGTTGAGCCGGGGTTTGCCCGGACAGCTGGGTGACGATCTGCTGCAGGCGCCGCGCGGAAAAGACTTCCACCCGATAGCTGCGAATGTACTCGGCCAACTCGGGGCCGTGCACCATATTGGCCGGACGTTCGGCCGGCAGATCGCTTACCGTTACCAGCACCGGGCTGACGAAGCTGCGGTTTTCCTCGAGCAATTCGGCCAGTTCCTGGGCCTGCTGTTCGCAGCGCTCGACCGGATCGGCGTCGTTGGCCGCATCCGGCATGGGTCGCTGCGCCCAGTCCGTGGAACCCAGGTCGTGGGCGATGCCGGCATCCAGCGGTTCGATGATGAACAGACCGCGCGTACTCACCAGTACCAGGCCGAGATGAATCAGCGCGCCCGGGGTCTGTACGGCCAGATTGCGCAGTACGATATAGCGACGTGAGCGCAGCATCCACCACCAGGCGAGTGCAGCGCGCCAACGCGACAGACGCACGACGACCGACGCATATTCGCGACGAAAAGAAAGTTCGAGAGAAATCAGCGCTTTCACGGCGACTACTTAAGGCTGATGAACGACATCCGGCGACCGCCGAATGGGCTGCGACGCCATATATTACGGCGCTTGCAAGCGCTTCTGAAGAACTTGAGAAATTAAATTTCTGTGGCAGTCCGATAGGCGTATTGAATGGACTTGAAGACGTCTTCCGCGCGGCATTGTCGGCGTCTTTCCATCAGTGGGCGACCGTGCGAAACCAGAACAGGCCCGGCGCCAGTCCCAGGCCGGCGAAAACGCACACGGCCGTCTGCAATGACAGCTGGCTCATCAGCACCCCGAACAGGGGTGCGCCCGCGGTCTGGCCCACGGCGATCGTTAGAAATCCGATCATCAGGCCCGTGCCAGGGCGGTCGGGTAGCGTCGTGGTGCCCCAGACGAGATAGACGCCGGTGAGCATCACATAGGCCGCGCCGAACAACGCGCCGCCGATAAGCGTGAGCGTGGGTGTGGTGAACGCCAGCCCGGTCATGCCGATACTGGCCACGAGCGCTACGAGAAACAGTCGATGTACGGTATTGATGCCCAGGCGCGCGACCAGCCAGCCGGCCGCGGCACCCAGGATGCCGGCCGCGCCGATCGCTATCCAGAGCATGCCGGTAAGCCGGGTCGACCAGTCGAGCCGTGCCTGCGCGATCTCGCCGCCAAACGACCAGAGCGCGGTGCTGGCGGCGCCCATGAGAAACGACGCTGCGACCAGGCGTAGCAGGTTGGCGTGCAACGGCGGCATACCCAGCCCTTCGATACGACCGTTTTTCGAGCCGCTGGCCGGCAAGGCCAGGTACGAGGCGACGCCCAGCGCGGCGGCCGTGGCAGCGAAAATCATGAAAACGAGGCGCCACTGCTCACCGAGCCCCAGCGCGAACGGCCCCGACAGCGCCACGCCCGCGCTGGTGCCGGCGTTGATGATGGTGTTGGTGAGATCGCGACGCGCCGGGGCCACCGCAAACGACACCGCGTCGGCCAATGGCGGCGAGGCCAGGCCGGTACTGGTGCCGGCAAGAATGACGAATACCGCCAGCCATCCCGGTGATGTACAAACCGCGATGCCAACCAGACCGGCCGTAGCCACGGCCGCCGCGGCGACCGCGACGACGCGCGCGCCGAAACGCTCCGAGCAGCGGGCCGAGACGATGATGGCGACACAGTAGGCAGCAAAGGCGCCGCCGGAGATGACGCCGGCCAGGGTGGGAGACAGCCCCAGGTCGCTACGGATCTGGGGCAGGAACAGGCCGAAGGCAAAGCGGGCAAAGCCGTAGCAGACCGCGATCAGCCCGAAGCCGGTCGCGCCGATACGAAGCGCGGGCGTCATGGCCGGGCCCGTGCGTTTACCAGCTGACAGGCACAGGTGCGTGCGGCTTCGATTACGGCCGCGCCACGGTAGGTGGCAGCGGTGGTTGCGCCTTCGAACAGGGCCAGAACCTGATCGGCCAGTTGTGAATCCGCCTGGCCGGTTTCGCGCACGACCAGATCGGCGATGCGCTCGGTCAACTGCTGATGGTAGGCCGCGACCTCGGCGGCGATCTCCGGTATGTCGCCGCCGGTCTCGGCCTCGGCCCGGAAGAACAGGCAGCCGCGTATGCCTTCTGCGGCGAACCACTCGGCGAGCGAGTCGAACAGCGCGGTGGTCGTGCTGAAGTCGGTATGTTCGAAGAAACGCCGGTGGCGTTCCGCCAGTACCCGCGCCATTAACGCATTCTTGTTGCCCGCATGCTTGTAGACGGTTCGGCTCGAAAGCCGCGCTTCGCGAACGAGTTTGCCCATGCCGGTGGCATTGAAACCGTTGCGATCGAACAGGCGTTCTGCAGCCGCCAGCAGCTGTTGGTCAATATCCATGCGCTCAATGTAAAACGATCGTTTTACATGCGTCAATCGGGTGGGCCGTCGCTGCGAGATCCGCTCCGGCGCGGGCCGCGGATGTCCAACCGACCGGAAGGCAACGCAGGTCGGTTGGGCCACCGCGGGCGCAGGCCGTAGCGGTCGCGAATGAAGGCTGAAAAAGCGGCAGGGGTGCGGGCGTGGCGTGCGTGGCCATTGCCCGGCCGGGCAGTGTGCGGGGCCGGCCCAGGGAAGCTCTGCACAACTGGTCGCGGTCGCGCCGCGTGCTTTGCGCGCGATTGACAGTCAAGTGAGCGCGTAGCGCGCCCAAGCCAATAACAAGTTGCACGGTAGCGAACACTGACGCCGATCAAGCGCGCGCAAAGCCGGCGGCCCCTATGGTGTTCGGCCTCACAGACGCCGCGGCTGCGTTGCCAGGCTTGACCTGCCAATGAGGCAGGCGCTGCGCTTGGACGCCTTGTCGCAACGCATGTGACCTCGAAAGTCTTTTCAGGGCGAACGCGACCCGCGAGAGGTGATGCAGAGCTTCCCTAGCCAGCCAGATCGCCCCAAAGCGACTGCAGCGCGGCAAGTGCCGCCATGCCCGCGGTTTCGGTACGCAGCACGCGCGGGCCCAGGGTGATGGGCTGCCAGCCGGCGGCAGTGGCGTTGTCGATCTCGGTGTCCGACAGGCCGGATTCCGGGCCGACGAGCAGGCTGATGTGCGTGGTCCGGGTCAGCGCGTTGAGGCCGCCGGTGGCACTCGGCGCCAGCATGAGCCGCAGATGATCGGTATCGCGATCGAGACAGTCGGACAGGGCGGTGGCCGCTTCGAGCGGCGGACACACCAGACGCCCGCTTTGTTGGGCCGCGGATTCGACCACGGCCTGCCAGTGCGCCTGTTTCTTGGCCAGCCGCTCGCCTTCGAGCTTGACCTTGCCGCGTTCGGTGAACACCGGGCGGATGGCGGTTACGCCCAGCTCCACTGCCTTGGCCAGGGCGAAGTCCATGCGATCGCCGCGGGCGATCGCCTGATAGAGGGTGATCGACAGCGGCGATTCGCGTTCGGGCGAATGCCGGGCCTCGACCGCCAGCGTCATGCGCTTGCGCTCGGCTTTTACGATCCGGGCGTCGTATTCGTGGCCATCGCCATTGAATAGCGTGACCGGGGCATCGACGCCGAGCCGCAGCACGGTGGCCAGGTGATGGCGTTTGTCGTCACCCGGGTCGAGCGTCTCCCCCACGGCCAGCGGCGTGTCGACGAACACCCGCGGTACATGACCACGCCGGCTCATTTCAGGCGCTTGATCAGCACCGCGGAGTTGCGCTGATAGTTGTAGAGCGCGCGCTTGGCCAGGGGCAGGGCATCCAGATCGGCCGGGGCAAAGCCGTGTTCGACGAACCAGTGCGGTGTCTTGGTCGTGAGCACGAAAATGCGCGTCAGCCCGGATGCGCGTGCCCGGCGTTCGACTTCCACAAGCAGCCGTTCGGCCCGATCCTGGCCGCGATAATCCGGGTGTACGGCCACACAGGCCAATTCGCCCACGCCTTCGTCTGCATAGGGCATGAGCGAGCAGCAGGCAGTGATCAGGCCGTCGCGTTCGAGCACGATATAGCGCTCGATATCCAGCTCGATCTGCTCGCGCGAACGTGCCACCAGAATGCCCGCCTCGGCCAACGGCTCGATAAGCGCCAGCACGCCGCCGAGGTCGTCAGCCGTGGCCGTGCGGGTGATGTCGTAGGTATCGGCTGCGATCATCGTGCCGGCGCCATCGCGCGAATACAGCTCGCGCAGCAGCGCACCGTCGGTATCGAAACTCACCAGATGCGCGCGCGCCACGCCGGCCTGGCAGGCGTTGATGGCCGCCTGCAGCCGAGCCCGGTCGGCATTTTGCAATGGGGCGGACTCGGCTGCGAGCAAGCGCCGTGCGGTGTAGGTGTCCAGCTCGGCCGGCGTATCCGCAAAGCGTTCGTGCAGCGCGGCTCCGGGATGCAGTACCACGAACTTGTCTGCCGACAACGAGGTAGCGGTGGCGGTGGCCACTTCCTCGGCATACAGATTGAAGATCTCGCCGGACGGCGAATAGCCCACACAGGACATCAGCACGATCGCGCCGCGCTCCAGATGCGCATTGATGCTGGCCACGTCGATACGCCGGACCTCGCCGGTATGGCCATGATCGATACCGCCGGCGATGCCGACCGGACGCGCGGTCACGAGATTGCCGCTGGCGGTCACGATGCGTGCGCCGCCCATGGGCGTGCTTGCCAGGCTGGTGGATAGCAGTGCTTCGATATCCATCTGCAGGCTGCCGACCGCGCGTTTCACGCAGGCAAGTGCTGCACTGTCGGTTACCCGCACGCCGTCGACAAAATGGGTTTCGAGCCCCGCATCGGCCAGGGCGGCATCGATTTGCGGGCGCGCGCCGAACACGATCACCAGCCGTACGCCCAGGCTTGCCAGCAGGGCGATGTCGTAGATCAGATCGGTAAACGCAGGCGAGGCTGCGGCTTCGCCGGGCACATGGATCACGAAGGTACGCCCGCGATGGGCATGCACATAGGGCGCGCTCGCGCGCAGCGAGGCGACCATGTCGGCGTGGCGCGGTTCGTCGTCGCGCGCGGGCGCGTGTGGCTTCGAGGCAGTGTGCGGCGTGTTCATCCGCGTATTATGCGGATGTCGCGGCTAGCGGGCGAGGCAGAAGCGCTCGATGAGCCCGTGCAGGATGCGTTGCATCGGCGCGACGCGTTCCAGGGCCAGATATTCGTTGGGCTGATGCGCCTGGGCGATATCGCCCGGGCCCAGCACCACGCTGTCCATGCCCATGGCGTTGTAGAACGAGCCTTCGGTGCCGAAATCGACGGCCGCTGCGCCGTGGCCGGACAACTCCTCGCAGGCGCTGACGATCGGCGAATCGCCCGCCGTTTCGAAGGCCGGTGTGCCGGTGAACAGCTCGCGGAATGTCACCCGACAATCGCTGTCCGCGAGCGCGGCCGCAACGCGCTCGCGTAGCTCGGTGCGCAGCTGCTCGGCGGTCATGCCGGGCAGAAACCGCAGATCGATATCCAGCCGACAGCGCGCGGGGATACGGTTGGCGTTGTCGCCGCCGGAAATCGCGCCCAGGTTGAGCGTGGCATGGGGTACGGGAAAACCGGCGATACGCTGGCGCTCGGTCAGTTCATCGCGCAGTTCGCGAATGGCGCTCAGCGCGCGATACATGCCCTCGATGGCGTTCGCGCCCAGGGCCGGGTTGCTTGAATGCCCGGAAGCGCCGTGAACCTCCAGCGTTTCCATGAAAATGCCCTTGTGCTGGCGAATAGGCACCAGATTGGTCGGTTCGCCGATCACGCAGTAGCGCCCCGGGCGCTGCCCGTGTTCACGGTGGGCATCGAGCAGGGTACGGGCGCCGTCCATGCCGCATTCCTCGTCGGCCGATACCAGCAGGCTGACGGGCGCGGCGAGATCGCGCGCCGCGTATTCGCTGGCCACGGCCGCAGCGATCGCGATGAAACCCTTCATGTCGCAACTGCCCAGACCGTAGAGCTTGCCGTCGCGTTCGGTGAGGCTAAAGGGATCGGTTTCCCAGCCGTTATCGTCGAAAGGCACGGTATCGATATGACCTGCGAACACCAGCCCGTTTTCGCTGGCCTGCTCGGCCGGGCCCAGGCGCGCGATCAGGTTGACCTTGTCGTCGCGCTCGGGCATCGGCATTACACGGCAATCGAAACCGGCCTGTTCGAGTCGATCGGCGAGCTCCTCGACGGCGACACGGTTGCCGCAGTCCCATGCCGGATCGCCGCTACTGATGGTGCGATGACGGATCAGGGTTTCGAGGGTGTCTTGCCAGTCCAGTGTTGTCATATGCGATAGCGAGCGTCGAGGTCGGCCCGGCTTGCCGGGTATCGGAATAGCCATGATATACCGGGTGCCAAAACCCGATCATGGTCAGCCGCGTAAAACACGTTGGCGCCCCGGATGAGGAACAGGTATATGAACAAGCCGATGCGATTTTCGAAAATAACTGCGCTGGCGTTAACGCTGGCCGCCAGTGTGGCCGCGACCGGCGCGGTCTTTGCCGCCGAGCAGAAAATCTTTATCGATCCGGAAACCGGTGAAATCGTCGCGCCCCCGGCAGAGAAGGCCGAAGGCACGAACCCGGGTGAGGCCGGCCAGAAGGCAAGTATCGCGGCGCCGAAAGCCTGGAAGAACAGCGAAGGCGCGCAAATGCTCACACCCAGCTTCGAATCCGCGCCGATGACGCGCGCGGTGCGCTGCCCCGATGGCAGCCTGCATATGGGTCATGTCGACCACGACGAGGCCAGCGACGACACGGGGGCCCTATGCGCGGCGCACAATCGTTAGTCGGTATGGCGAGCATCAGCCTCGCGCTGTTGTTCGGTACAGCTCAGGCCGCGGATATGGTGCTCGTGGTCAGCGATGACGCCGACAGCGGGTTCAATGATCCCACCCCGGTCGCTCCGGAAGGCGGCAACACCGGGCTGACGCTGGGCGCTCAGCGACGGATCGCTTTCGAGTACGCGGCTGATATTCTCGGCAGTCGTATCGACAGCAGCGTGCCGATTCGCATCGTCGCGGGCTTTAACGCCGCGCTGACCTGCGAGCGCAACAGCGCGACCCTGGGCGCGGCCGGGCCAATCAGCTATGTCGCCAATTTCACCCAGGCCTCGCGCGCTCGGCGCGATGTGTTCTATCCGCTGCCGCTGGCCAATGCCCTGCTCGGTGCGCGTGTGGCCGATACCGACAACGATATTCGGGCAACCTTCAATCCCAATCTCGACGAGGGCACCGATTGTCTGGGCGGGACGCGCTGGTATTACGGCACCGACGGCGCCACGCCGGCCGGCCGTCCGAGTTTCGTGAGTACCGTCGAGCACGAACTCACCCATGGCGTGGGGTTCGTATCGCTGGTGGCACTGACCGACAGCGCCGAATCGCAAGCCGGCCAGTTTCCGCAGGTTAGCGGTGGCACCGCCAGGTTTCCGGATATCTACAGCAGCCTGATCCAGGATCTGTCCTTTGCCGGCGATCCACTGTGGACCGAGCTGAACGACGAACAGCGCGCCGAATCGCTGACCAACGGCCCGAACGTGGTCTGGAGCGATATCAATACCGGTAGCCGCGCCGCCAGCATTCTCACCGATGGCCTCAACGAAGGCCGGGTAATGCTCTATGCACCGTCGACGGTGAGACCCGGCAGTTCGATCTCGCATTGGGATATATCGCTCGATCCGGACCAGATCATGGAACCCTTTGCCACCGGTAACGACGATGTCGCCAATGGCATCGGTCTGACCACCTGCGTGCTGGAGGATATCGGCTGGACGCTGGCCAACGGCGCGCGTTGCCCCGACGAGGCCGATCAGGCCATCGCCGATCCGCAAGAGCCCACCGAGGAAGCGCCGAGCGAGCCGGTCAGCGAGCCGGCCGGCGGCGGTTCCGCGAGTTCGGGCGGTGGCGATGATGGTGGTAGCGGTGGCGGCTGTACATTGACGGGCGAAGGTCGTTTCGACCCGCTCTGGGCCTTGCTGCTCGCGATGGGCGCGTTCGGGGTGTGTCGCCGTCGTCGGCTCGTCTGAGCCGGCAACGCGATCGCCCGGGCGCGACCCGGTGTATGCGGCGGCGCTTGTCGCCGTCGTGCCCGCGCTCTGGCTGATCACGCTGGTGACGCCCGCGCAATTCGCGTTGCGCTGGCCGGGCACCCAGGTTTTTGTCATGGCCGTACTGGTACTGCCTTGGCTCGAAGAGATCGTGTTCCGGCTGGGTGTGCACGATTGGCTGCGTACGCGTAGCCGCGCCCGTTGGGGGGCGCTGAGCGCGGCCAACCTGCTGACTGCCGCGCTGTTTGCTGGCGCGCATCTGCTCGCCCATCCGCCAGCCTGGGCGCTGGCCACCTTTTGTCCTGCCCTTGTGTTCGGCGTGCTCTGGGAACGCCATGCGCGGCTGTGGTCGCCGGTGAGCGTGCACGCCTTTTATAACCTCGTCTATTTCTGCTGCCTGGGGCTGCATAGCGCCTGACCGCTTAAGGCGCGCGACCCAGGCGTTAACCCGCCAAGCACACTCGCGCAGGCGCGCTTGTGCGCTGGGTCAATACGCGGCTTTGCTACCATGGCGTATTGCAAACGAGTTGCGCGATATGAGCCAAGGCACGAGTCAGAACAGTATCTTCGACGCCCTGCAGGTGGGCCTGACCCAGGCCGAATCGGTACAGACGCCCGGTGAGGTGCACGGCACGCTCACCGGCATGTTATGTATCGATAACGAAATCAGCGCCACGCGCGCGGTCGAGGACGTCAAGAACGACAAGATCGAAGGCGCGCTCGCCGCGCTGCGCGAAATGACGCTGGAAGGTCTGTTCGATCCCGATCTGAGTTTCACGCCCTTATTGCCGGGCGACGATGTCGATCTCGAGCGCCGCGTGCAGGCGTTGGCGCGCTGGTGTGCCGGCTTTCTCTATGGCCTGAGCGCGGACGGCAGTTTCGAGATCAACAGCCTCTCGGGCGAGGTGCGTGAGGTGGTCAACGACCTCACCGAACTTTCGCGTGCGGGGCTGACCGCCGAAGATGCCGACCACGAATCCGCCGAGGCGGACTACGCCGAGCTGGTGGAATACGTGCGGGTGGGCGTGCAGATGGTATTTCTCGAACTTCAGCCCAAGCGCGAAGGCCCCACGCGGCGCGAATCGCTGCATTAAGGGTGCGCGGGTAAGCGCAGCGCCCGGGCCAGGCTGTTTTCGTGACAAGGCTTTGATGAGGGACCGGATGAGAGATCAATCACAGCTGCAGCATCGCGACGATCCGGCGCTCCATGCCGCGCGCCGCGCACGCCTGGCGGAGATTGTGGGTAGCGATGGTGTGGCGATGATTGCTGCCACGCCCGAGCGCAATCGCAATAACGATGTCGATTACCCCTACCGGCCGAACAGCGACTTCCGGTATCTGACCGGCTTTCTCGAGCCGGAGGCCATTGCCGTGATCGCGCCGGGTTTCGACGCCGGCGACTACCTGCTGTTCTGCCGCGCGCGCAATGCCGAGCAGGAAGTCTGGATTGGCCGGCGCGCCGGCCCGGAGGGCGCGATGGCCGATTACGGCGCCGATCGCGCCTTCGCCATCGATGAATTCGAGGACTGGATCGACCGTTTGCTCGACGGCCGCCGAAAGCTCTATCTCACCCTCGGTACGCATCCGGAATTCGAACAGAGCGTGCTCGATCACCTGTCGGCGCTACGCAGCCAGGGCCGCGGCGGCGTGCCGCCTTGTGAGCTGGCTGTGCTCGAGCCAGTACTTCACGAGATGCGCTTGCGCAAATCGGCCGCGGAGGTCGCGCTCATGCGTCAGGCCGCCGCGACCTCCGCGCGGGCGCATAGTGCCGCCATGCAGGCGGTACGTCCCGGCATGTATGAGTATCAGCTGGCCGCCGTGCTGCATTACACCTTCGAAAGCGATGGCATGCACTGGGCCTATCCCACGATCGTCGGCGCCGGCGAAAACGCCTGTGTGCTGCACTACATCGAAAACAGCGCGCCCATGGCCGATGGCGATCTGGTGCTCATCGACGCAGGCGCGGAATATCGCGGCTATGCGGGCGATATCACCCGCACCTTTCCGGTCAACGGGCGCTTCTCCGAGGCGCAGCGCGAGCTCTACGACATCGTGCTTGCGGCCAACCGGGCGGCGATCGAGGCCGCCAGGCCGGGCGCGCCGATGAATGCGGTCCATCAGGCCGCGCTGCATGTACTCGTGGCCGGGCTGATCGAGGTGGGCTTGCTCGCGGGCAGCGTGGACGACGCCATCGCCGAGGAAAGCTATCGCGCCTATTTCATGCACGGCACCAGCCATTGGCTGGGCATGGACGTACACGATGTGGGCGATTATAAAATCGATGGCGAATGGCGAGCGCTCGAACCGGGCATGGTGTTGACCGTCGAACCTGGGCTGTATGTCCGCGCCGATGACAACCCCACCTCGCGGTTTGCCAATATCGGCATTCGCATCGAGGACGATATCGTGATTACCGAAACCGGCTGTGACGTGCTCACGGCCGATGTGCCCAAGGACGCCGACGAGATCGAGGCACTCATGGCCAAACCCTATCGGAGCGAAACCCCGTGAGCCGCGACTACGATATCGCCGTGGTCGGCGGCGGGCTGGCCGGGGCGACATTCGCCTGCGCGTTGGCCGATACCGGCCTGAAGATTGCCTTGGTCGAAGCGGTGGCCTTCGATGCCCCGGCCGACGAGAACATGAAAGCCCGTACCACCGCGATCGCGGCCGGCACCCGGGCGATGTTCGAAGAGCTGGATCTGTGGGCCGATATGGCTCACGACGCCGCCCCGATCAAGCGCTTGCATGTATCCCAGCAGGGCCGCTTCGGCAGCGTGCGCGTGAATGCCGCGGATTACGATCTGTCGGCCCTGGGCTATGTGCTGCACAACGTCACCATGATCGAGGTATTGCGTGCACGCCTGGCGCGTATGGACCAGGTCGATGTGGTCGCGCCGGCGCGTTTCGAGTCGCTTGAGCGCGACGCGGACGGCGAGCGGATCGAATTGCGTTGCACGGGGCCGGACGGTACGGCTCACACCTTGAGTACACGGCTGCTGGTCGGCGCCGATGGCGCGCAATCCTCGGTGCGCGGCGCGCTGGGTATCGGCGCGCGTACCGACGATTATCGCCAGCGCGCGATCGTGACGTTCGTGGAGCCCGAACGCGCACACGGCGGCGTTGCCTACGAACGCTTCACCCCGGACGGCCCGGTGGCCCTGTTGCCCTGTGCCCGTGCCAGCTGTGCGGCGGTTTGGACGTTGCCCAGCGAACGCGCCGAGCAGATGTGCGCGGTCAGCGAAGACGAATTCATCGACGCTTTGCAAGCGGCATTCGGCCAGCGCCTGGGTACGCTCAAGCTGGCCGGCCCGCGTGGCAGTTATCCCCTGGCGCGCGTGCTGTGCGACCGCGCCGCGGTCGAGCGGGCCGTGCTGATCGGCAATGCCGGCCATGCGCTACATCCGGCCGCCGCGCAGGGCTTTAATCTGGCGATTCGCGATGCGTTGCTGCTCGCGGCGATGCTGCGCGAGCGCGTGGCGGGCGATGCCGATTTCGATCCCGGCGATGCCGATCTGCTCACCGGCTGGGCCGAGGCCCGCCGACCCGACCAGCATCGCGTGGCCAATTTCACCGACGCGATTGTGCGTTTGTTCTCCAACCGTATTCCCATGCTCGATCACGCGCGCGGCGCGGGCTTGTTCGGCCTGTCGCTGTTGCCGTCGATTCGTGACGATATGGCCCGGCGCAGCATGGGTCTGGCCCTGGCGCCGGCACGTCTTCGCGAGGCCAATTCATGAGCAAGCAAAGCCCCCGTTACGATATCGCCATTGTCGGTGGCGGCATGGTGGGCGCCGTGCTCGCCGTGGCCCTTTCGCGTGCCGATTTCTCGGTCGCGCTCGTGGAAGCCAAGCGTCCCTCGCGTTTCGAGCTGGGTGAAGACTACGAACTGCGTGTGTCGGCCATCGCGCCGGGTACGCGTCGTGTACTCGAAAATCTTGGTCTGTGGGCCTCGGTCGAGCGCCGCCGCTGTTGTGCATTTACCGGCATGAAGGTCTGGGAGGCCGGCGGCGCGAGCGAGCTGTTCTTGGAACATACCGCGGTCGGTCTGCCGGAACTCGGGCATATCGTCGAGAACAATCTGATCGTCGACAGCGCCTGGCAGGCGCTGACCGATGTCGATATCTATTGTCCGGCCAAGATGGAAAGCCTGGCCATCGACAGCGATGCCGCGCGCCTACGTCTCGACGACGGCACGGTCGTGAGCGCGGCCCTGGTGGTCGGCGCGGAAGGTGCGAATTCGCCGGTGCGCGCGGCCGCGGGTATCGAAACCACCGGCTGGCCCTACGGTCAGCGCTGTACCGTGGGCACGGTGACTCCGGAACGTCATCATCGCCATATCGCCTGGCAGCGTTTCACCGAAACCGGGCCCGTGGCGTTTTTGCCGCTGTCGGACGGTCGCTGTTCGCTGGCCTGGCATGCCGACGATGCACTGGCCGCAGAGCTGGCTGAACTCGACCACGACACATTCTGCGCGCGGCTGACCGAGGCCAGCGGGGGCGTACTGGGCGAAATCCAGCATATGGACAAGCGTGCCTCGTTCCCGCTCAAGCTCCAGCATGCACGCGAATATTGTCGCCCGCGTGTGGCCCTGGCCGGCGATGCGGCGCATGTGGTTCACCCGATGGCAGGTCAGGGGGTCAACCTCGGCCTTCTCGACGTGGCGGGCATGGTCGAAGCGCTCGAGGCGGGGCGCGCGGCGAATCGCGATGCCGGCGACATGACCTATCTGCGCCGCTATCAGCGCGCACGCATGGCCGAGAATCTGATGATGCTGGGCACGACCGATGCCTTCAAACGCGTTTACGGCAGTGCCAATCCGTTGCTGCGCACGCTGCGCCAGAGCGCAATCGGGATCGCGGCTAATCTCGCGCCGATTCGCCAGATCATGATTCATCACGCCGTAGGGTTATCCGCCAACGGCCCGCGGTTGCTGCAGTAGTCGAAAAATCTGCTGTATTTTGCAGGTAAGTGGGGCCTCGCGGTTGGCGCTTGGCCTGTGTCGATGTCGCCGGTATAGTCGAGGGCACGGTCAATAACCGCGTGGGAGAGAACGGGCAGTCGCTCGTCACCGAAGGCGCAAATTTCCGCCCGGAAACGCTCAGGTACCCGAACCACGTGCATGCGGGCGTTTATACGCCAGCTTGATCGACTCTGGAGAGCAGCCGGCGACAGTCCGGCTCACCGAAGGGGCGAATCTCTCAGGTGCCAGGACAGAGGGGCGGCAGGCGAAAGCCCGGGCCGGCCCGTGTTCTGTTGATTCATCTGCAAAGAGATTGTCATGGCCAAACGAACCCCGCTTTACGACGCGCATGTCGCCGACGGCGCCAAGCTCGTGGACTTCGCCGGCTGGGATATGCCGATCGACTACGGCTCCCAGATTTCGGAACACAATGCCGTGCGCGAAAGCGCGGGCATGTTCGACGTCTCGCATATGGCAGTGGTCGATATCAGCGGCGCCGAGGCACGCGAATTCCTGCGTCGGCTGCTGGCCAATGACGTCGCCAAGATCGACGAGTCCGGCCGCGCGCTTTATACCTGCATGCTCAACACCCGCGGTGGGGTGATCGACGATCTCATCGTCTATCACCTGAGTGGCAACCTGTATCGCATCGTGGTCAATGCCGCGACGACGGAAAAGGATCTGGCCTGGATCGACAGCCAGGCGCGCGACTACGACGTGGCGATCAATCACCGCCAGGATCTGGCCATCATCGCGGTGCAGGGCCCGCGCGGGCGCGATATTGCCGCCGAGCTCTTCGACGACGATTTCAAGGCCGCCGCGCTCAAGCTCAAGCCGTTTCGGGTCGCGACCCAGGATGATCGCTCGATCGGGCGCACCGGCTATACCGGCGAGGACGGTTTCGAACTCGTGTTGCCGGCCGAGGAGGCCGTCAATGCCTGGAAAACGCTACGCGGCAAGGGTGTAGCGCCGATCGGCCTGGGCGCGCGCGACACCCTGCGCCTGGAAGCCGGGCTGAATCTTTACGGCCAGGATATGGACGAGGACCACACGCCGCTGGAATCCGGCCTGGGCTGGACGGTGGCATTCGAGCCCGAAGAACGGGATTTCGTCGGCCGTTCGGCGCTCGAGCACATGCGCGCCGAGGGCGTCGGCGAGAAGCTCGTCGGGCTGGTGCTGGAAGGCCGCGGCGTGATGCGCAGCGAAACCGCGGTACGGGCCGCCGACAGCGATGTCGACGAAAAAGAAGCCGAAGGCGAAATCACCAGTGGCAGCTATTCACCCACCTTGTCGTGCTCGATCGCGCTCGCGCGGGTACCGGCCGATTGGGAAGAAAGCGTCGAGGTGTGTCTGCGCGGCAAGTGGCAGCGCGCGCGCATCGTGCGCTATCCCTTCGTGCGCCACGGCAAGCGCCGTATCGACGACTGAGCCCGTTTCTCAGTAGCCTTTATCCACCAAAACATAGCGCGCACCGCGCGAATCTGCTGCAAGGGAGCCCCATGAGCGAAGTACCCAAGGATCTGTCCTATACCAAGACCCACGAATGGATCGATTACGACGGCGATGGCACCTGCACGGTCGGTATCACCGACTATGCCCAGTCGTCGCTGGGCGATCTGGTGTTCGTCGAACTGCCCGAGGCCGGGACCAAGGTCGGTGCCGGTGATGCCGTGGCCGTGGTCGAATCGGTCAAGGCGGCATCGGATATCTATGCCCCGCTCGATGGCGAGATCGCCGAAATCAACGAACAGCTCGAGGATTCGCCGGAACTGGTCAACGAAGATCCCTTCGGCGAAGGCTGGTTGTTCAAGATGACGGTATCCGATTCCGAACAAGTCGAAAAACTGCTGGATGCCGATGCCTACGAAGGCATCGTCGAAGAAGAGGAAGACTAGCGGCGCTCGCACTGGCGCCGGTATTGCCCGGCGTCGGTGCCGCTGTGCCCGCGTATTACGTTCTGCGAGGATTCATGCCCTTCATTCCGCATACCGAAGACGATATCCAGTCGATGCTGGCCACCATCGGCGTGGACACGATCGACGATCTGTTCGACGAGATCGACCCGCGCCTGCGCGATGTCAGCCTGGATTCGATCCCGCCGAGAGCGAGCGAACAGGCGGTCAGCCGGTTGATGCAGGAACGCGCGGCACGCGATGCGGGTGGCCTGTGCTTCATCGGTGCCGGGGCCTACGAGCATCATATTCCGGCTGCGGTGTGGGAGCTGACCACGCGCGGCGAATTCTATAGCGCGTATACGCCGTATCAGCCGGAAGCCAGCCAGGGCACGCTCCAGGTGGTCTACGAATACCAGACCATGATGACCGGGCTGACCGGCATGGATGTGGCCAATGCCTCGCTCTACGACGGCGCATCGGCGCTGGCCGAGGCAGTGCTGATGGCGGTGCGCGCCAATCGCAAGTCCAAATCGGCCCGTATTCTCATGCCGGCGAGCATGCACCCGTTCTATCGCCAGGTCGCGCGCAATATCTGTGCGAATCAGGGCATCGTGTTCGAAACCGTCGCCTATGAACCGGGCACCGGTCGTATCGACAGCGCCGATCTGGAACGCTGGGCCGGCGAAGACGTGACCGCGCTGGTGATCCCCCAGCCCAATTTCTTCGGTGTGCTCGAAGACGTGGACACGCTCACCGACTGGGCCCAGGCCAATGGTGCGCTGACTATCGGCGTGATCAACCCGCTTGCGCTGGCCGTACTCAAGGAGCCGGGCCGCTGGGGCACGGGCGAGGGCGCGGATATCGTGGTCGGCGAAGGCCAGCCGCTGGGTGCGCCGCTGGCCTCCGGCGGACCGTATTTCGGCATTCTGTGCTGTCGCAAGAAGCATGTCCGCCAGATGCCGGGGCGCGTGGTCGGGCGAACGCAGGACATGGACGGTCGCACGGGCTATGTACTGACCCTTCAGCCGCGCGAGCAACATATTCGCCGCTCCAAGGCGACCTCCAATATCTGTACCAATCAGGGCCTGCTGGTAACCGCGGCCACCATCCATATGAGCCTGCTGGGCGCGACGGGGCTGGAAAACACCGCCGCGACCTGTATCGCCAATACACGCGCGTTGGTGCAACGACTTACCGCGATCGACGGCGTGGAACGCGTTTTCGACAGCGCGGCCTTTCACGAAACCGTGCTCCGCCTGCCGGCGAATGCCCAGCGCGTGCTCGATGCGCTGGCCGAGCGCGGCATATTCGGCGGTCTGGCGCTGGCCGATTTCTACGACGGACTGCAAGACACCGTGCTCGTCTGTGCCACCGAAACCAAGACCGAGGCCGACCTGGATGCCTATGCCCAGGCCTTGCGCACGGTGCTCGCCGAACAGGCGGACGCGGCCTGACACGAAGCGATTCGCCGATTATTCACGTTTGTTAAAGGACACCTCATGACCCAGCAGATTACGCTCAAAGGCAATCCGATCGATGTCGAAGGCCGCCTGCCCGCACCGGGCGACACGCTGCCCGATTTCAGCCTGACCGGGGCCGATCTCAAGGACGTCAGCCTCGACACATTCGCCGGCAAGCGCAAGATTTTCAATATTTTTCCGAGCATGGACACGCCGACCTGTGCAATGTCGGTCAAGCGTTTCAATGCCGAGGCCGATGCGTTGGACAATATTGCATTGCTGCAGATTTCGGCCGACCTGCCGTTTGCGCACTCGCGTTTTTGCAGCGCCGAGGGCCTGGACAACGGTACGACGCTGTCGATGATGCGCGACAAGCGCTTCGGCAAGGACTATGGCGTACTCATCGCCAACGGCCCCATGGCCGGGCTGTGTGCCCGCGCGGTGATCGTGGCCGACGAGCAGGGCACCGTGCTGCATAGCGAACTCGTGCCCGAAATCGCCGACGAGCCGAACTACGAAGACGCGTTGGCCGCACTCAAGGTCTGAGTCGTTGAGGGAAGACATTGTCCGCAAATGAACGCGAATTAAAGCAAATAAAAGCAAATAAAAGATTAAGGATAGGCGGTAGCCCGGTGGCTAGGCACTTGGGCAGCCGATGTTCTCTGCATTCGCGTTTATTGGCGTTCATTCGCGGACTCCAATGGCTTCGTCTTGAAGACCCCGAACATCGAAAGTAACCACGTCATGACCGAAAAACTCATTTTCGAACACAGCCGGCCCGGCCGTCGGGCGCTGGCGCAGGCGCCGGCCGAGGCACCCGCGATCGACGATATTCCGGCGGCGCTGCGGCGTGAATCGCCGGTCGGATTGCCGGAAGCTTCCGAGATGGATGTGGTACGCCATTACACCCGGCTGTCGCAGCTGAATTTCTCCATCGATACGCATTTCTACCCGCTGGGTTCGTGCACGATGAAGTACAACCCGCGGGCCTGTAATACGCTCGCCTCGCTGCCCGGCTTTCTCAACCGGCACCCGCTGGCGCCGGCCAGCCACGGCCAGGGCATGCTGGCCTGTCTCTACGAGCTGCAGGAAATGCTGACCACGGTCACCGGCATGCAGGCGGTATCGCTCACGCCCATGGCGGGCGCGCAGGGGGAATTCACCGGCGTGGCCATGATCAAGGCCTATCACGAGGCGAGGGGGGATCACGCACGCGACGAGATTCTGGTGCCCGATGCGGCCCATGGCACCAATCCCGCCACGGCGGTCATGTGCGGTTGCACCGTGGTCGAGATCCCCACCGATGCCGACGGCGACGTGGATATCGCCGCGCTACGCGAGGCGGTATCCGAGCGCACGGCCGGCATCATGCTCACCAATCCTTCGACGCTGGGCGTATTCGAACAGGACATTCTCGAAATCGCCGAGATCGTGCACGGCGCGGGCGGGCTGCTCTACTACGACGGGGCCAACCTCAACGCCATTCTGGGCAAGGTACGCCCGGGCGATATGGGCTTCGACGTCATCCACATGAATCTGCACAAGACCTTCTCGACGCCGCATGGCGGCGGCGGCCCGGGCTCGGGTGCGGTCGGTGTGGGCAAGCGCCTGCGCGATTTCATGCCCATTCCCGTGGTGGGGCGCGACGGCGAGGGTGATAACGCAACCTATCGCTGGCTCACCGAGAAGGATATTCCGAACACCATCGGGCGGCTGTCGGCCTTCATGGGCAATGCCGGCGTGCTGCTGCGGGCCTATGTCTATGCGCGGCTGCTGGGCGCCGAGGGCATGACCCGTGTGGCCGAGTTCGCGACGCTGAACTCGAATTATCTGATGACGCGTTTGCGCGCGGCGGGCTTCGATCTGGCCTTTCCCGAACGCCGCGCCAGCCACGAATTCATCGTCACCCTCAAGCGCCAGAAGCAGCAGCTGGATATCACCGCCACCGATGTGGCCAAGCGGCTGCTCGACTACGGTTTTCATGCGCCCACGATCTATTTCCCGTTGCTGGTGCCCGAGTGTTTTCTCATCGAGCCGACGGAAAGCGAATCCAAGGAAACGCTGGATGCCTTCGTCGCGGCGATGGTTGCCATCTGGGAAGAAGCCAAGGTCGATGCCACGACCCTGAAAGAAGCACCGGTCAAGCTGCCGGTCCGGCGTCTCGATGAAGTCGCGGCAGCCAAGCATCTCGATCTCAAACACGATTCAGCCACCGCCGCCGGCGTTTGAGCCGGGCGAGCGCGCATGCTGTGGCATGATGCGCGGCTGATCTTGAAGTGCGGCGCGCTTGCCTGCGCCCAGTTTCACCGAACAAAGGACAAGCTATGTCAGCTCTGATCTGCGGATCCTTCGCCTACGACACGATCATGGTCTATACCGGCCATTTCAAGAACGAAATCCTGCCGGATCGCGTGCATATGCTGAATGTCTCGTTTCTGGTGCCGGAAATGCGGCGCGAGTTCGGCGGCTGTGCCGGCAATATCGCCTATTCGCTGAAACTGCTCGGTGGCGAGGGCGTGCCCATGGGCACGGTCGGCACCGATTTCGACGACTATGCCGCCTGGATGGATGAGCACGGCATCAGCCGCGAATACCTCAAGGGCGTGGATGATGCCTACACCGCGCAGGCCTATATCACCACCGATCTGGACGATAACCAGATCACGGCCTTTCATCCGGGCGCGATGAATTATGCGCACGAGCAGCAGGTGCCCGCCGATGCCGGCATCACGCTGGGCATCGTCTCGCCCGATGGCAAGGACGGCATGGTCCAGCATGCCGCCCAGTTCGCTGAAGCGGGGATCGATTTCATCTTCGATCCGGGCCAGGGCCTGCCCATGTTCAACGGTGACGAACTACGGCGTTTTCTCGATCAGGCGGCCTATGTCACGGTCAACGACTACGAAGCCGAACTCATGTGCGATCGTACCGGCTTGTCGGTGACCGATATGGCCAAACAGCTCAAGGCCATGATCGTGACCAAGGGCGGCGAAGGCTCGGTGATTCATGCCGACGGCGAACAGATCAAGATCCCGGCCGGTTCGCCCACCGCGCTGGCCGACCCGACCGGCTGCGGCGATGCCTTTCGTGCCGGGCTGATCTGGGGCCTGCAGCAGGGCCTGGACTGGCCGACCATCGGCCGCGTGGCTTCGCTCATGGGTACGATAAAGATCGAACGCCCGGGCACTCAGAACCACCGTTTCACAATGGATGAGTTCAAGGCGCGCTACAAGCAGGAGTTCGAACGCGAACTGGCCTGATACAGCCGGAGGTTCGATGATGATCAGCATGCCACCGCGCCTGGCCACGCCGCGCCTGTTGTTGCGCGAACCGGAGCGTGGCGATGCCGAGGCGATCTTCGCCTTTGCCAGCGACCCGACGGTGACGCAGTTCATGACCTGGGCGCAGCATGTCGATATCGACGACAGCGTCGAGTTTCTCGACGACGTGGCCGAGGGCTGGTCGTCCGGCGAGGATTTCTGCTGGCTGATCGAACACCCCGAGCGCGGCGGCATCGGTACCGTGGCCTGTTCGTTCAACGAACATGGCGCCGAGATCGGCTATGTCCTGGCGCGCTCGGCCTGGGGCCAGGGCTTTGGGCGCGAGGCGGCCACCGCGGTATTCGAGGCCGCGCAGGCGATCGACGATCTGTATCGGATCTGGGCGACCTGCGATACCGAAAACATCGCCTCGCGCCGTATTCTCGAAGCCCTGGACATGACCTGCGAAGGGCGGCTGCGGCGCTGGTCGTCACGGCCGAATCATCCGGATGCCGAGCGCGCGCCGCGGGATGTGTTCATGTATGCCTGGGTACGTTGACCGGTCGCCCGGTGATTACAGCGCGTCGCGTGCCGGTTGCGTAAGAACGCTGCAATGCGCGCTTGCCATAACATGACGCTCGTTTAGAGGGGGCCGTGCCCAGCGCGATATGACGCGCTGTCGGTCGCGGGCCTGCCATCCACGCGCGGTGTGCGCCCACGCGGCGCTCGCAACAAAGCGCAACACGCCATAGAATTCGTCGCCATGTTCGTGCATCCCGATATCGACCCCGTCGCCGTTTCCATTGGCCCGCTTGCCGTGCACTGGTACGGGCTGATGTATCTGCTGAGTTTTCTCATCGGCTGGGGGCTGGGCATCGTGCGCACCAAGCAGGCGCATATCCACTGGCAGCGAGAGGAAGTGGGCGACCTGCTGTTCTATGTCGTTCTCGGCGTGGTCGTGGGCGGACGCGTGGGCTATATGCTGTTTTATCAGCCGGGCCTGTTGCTGGAAAACCCGTTGCAGCTGTTCTATATCTGGCAGGGCGGCATGTCCTTTCATGGCGGCATGCTCGGCGTATTCGCCGCTGCCGGCTGGTTCGCGCGCAGTACCCAGCGCGCCTTTTTCGATATCACCGATTTCGTGGCGCCGATCGTGCCGGTCGGCCTGTTCTTCGGGCGTATCGCCAATTTCATCAATGGCGAGCTCATCGGCCGGGTCACGGATGTGCCCTGGGCGATGATCTATCCGCGGGTCGATATGGCGCCGCGCCATCCTTCGGAACTCTATGAAGCCGGCCTGGAAGGTCTTTTGCTGTTCGCGATCCTGTGGTGGTTCGCCAGCAAGCCGCGCCCGCGCATGGCGGTGTCCGGGCTGTTTCTGATCGGCTACGGTTGCCTGCGTTTCTTCGCGGAGTTCTTTCGCCAGCCCGATTCGTTTCTCGGCTTCGTCGCCTTCGACTGGATGACCATGGGCCAGGTGCTGTGCACGCCGATGATTCTGGGCGGCATTCTGTTGCTGGCGCTGGCGTATCGTCGCGATAGGGTGGCCTCATGAGTATGCCGTCGCTCGAACAGCCCTATCTCGATCTCATGCGCGAGGTGCGCGAGCACGGCACCCGCAAGGCCGATCGCACTGGCACCGGCACGTTATCGGTGTTCGGTCGTCAGATGCGTTTCGACCTGAGCCGGGGGTTTCCGGTGCTCACCACCAAGAAGCTCTACTTGCGCGCGATCATCCACGAACTGCTGTGGTTCATCGCGGGCGATACCAATATCGGTTATCTCAAGGACAACCGAGTGCGTATCTGGGACGAGTGGGCCGATGAAAACGGCGACCTCGGCCCGGTGTACGGCTATCAATGGCGTAGCTGGCCGGCCCCGAATGGCGAATCGGTCGACCAGCTTGCCCGGGTGGTGGAGTCGATCCGCCACAACCCGAATTCGCGCCGGCATATCGTGACCGCCTGGAATCCGGCGCAGGTCGACGATATGGCCCTGCCGCCCTGTCATCTGCTGTTCCAGTTCTATGTCGCCGAGGGGCGTCTGTCCTGCCAGCTGTATCAGCGCAGTGCGGATATATTTCTCGGCGTGCCCTTCAATATCGCCTCCTATGCGCTGCTCACGCATATGATCGCGCAGGTCTGCGGGCTACAGGTGGGCGATTTCGTGCATACGCTCGGCGATGCGCATTTGTATCTCAACCATCTGGATCAGGCCGACGAACAGCTCGCGCGTTCGCCGTTGGCGCCGCCCACGCTATGGCTCAACCCGGAAATTGACGATTTGTTTGCCTTTGGCTTCGACGATATTCGCCTCGAGGGTTATGAAAGCCATGCGCGGATCAGCGCGCCGGTGGCCGTCTAAGCACGCGCTTGCTTGCCAAACCGGTCTCAGTTATTCAATAGTCATGCGATACCGTCATGCTCAGGCGCTTTGCGCCTCGGGCATGGCTTCGAAGGCAAAACGAAACATTTTTCGATTTTCCAGCTTGCGTAGCGCAGTATTCGACATGGCGAGCGTATCGTCACGATAAAGCGCGATGTCGCCAGATATCGTTGCCATTAATTAATCGTGCCCGAAAGGTCCGCAACTCGACTGGCTTGTACGCTAGACTGCGCTCCAGCCTGGTTGACTGGTGTGTGTATCAATGTCTCGATCTCGAACCGTACGCGTGCTGGTTATCGACAACGATCCAGAAGATCGGGCGCTGCTGGCCGATTTGCTGCATTCCGGGCCGCGGCATCGCTATGCGCTGACCATGGCGGCCAGTTATGACGAAGGCCTCGCGGCGCTCGCCCAGGGCGGTTTCGATATCTGCCTGCTCGATTACGAACTCGGCGGCCGTACCGGTCTGGATCTGCTGCGCAGCCCGGCCGCGGCGGCATTGCATGCGCCGATCGTGGTGCTCACCGGCCACGACGATTACGAGATCGATGTCGCCGTGATGGAAGCCGGGGCTGCAGAGTTCCTGCCCAAGGGGGATCTCAACGCGACCCTGCTCGAGCGCACCATCCGCTACTCGATCCAGCACTACGAAAATCAGCGAAAATTTACCTATCTGGCGCGCCACGACCAGGTGACCGGTCTTTTCAATCGGGCGGTGCTGCTCGAGCGCTTGCAATACATGCTCGAACGCCCGCAAGCCGAACGCCATGCGTTTGCCGTGATCTATTTCGATCTGGACGGCTTCAAATCGATCAACGACAGCCTGGGTCATGGCGTGGGCGATCGGGCCCTGTATACCTCGGCGAGTCGTCTTCGCAAGGTCTGTGCAGCCCATCCGTTGCTTGCGCGCCTGGGGGGCGATGAGTTCGTGGCCGTGGTCGACAGTCCCGATCGCCGCGAAGTCGAAGCACTCGTGGCCGACGTGCTGGAGACTTTTCGCCAGCCCATCGTCATCGATACCCACCGCATCTTCGTAACCATTTCCATCGGTGTGGCGATGTACCCGGCCAATGGCGATGATGCCGATGCGCTGATCAACAACGCCGACGCGGCCATGTATCAGGCCAAGCAGGGCGGGCGCGATACCGTGCACTGGTTCGATGGCGAAAACGATGGCCGTTCGCGCTCGCGTCGCGGCCTGGATAACGAACTGCATGCCGCGATCGAGGCCAGCGAACTGCATCTGGTCTACCAGCCCCAGTTCGATCTGGACTCCGGGCGCGTCGTGGGCCTTGAGGCGCTGGCCCGCTGGAATCATCCGCGCCTGGGCCCGATTTCGCCGGAAGAATTCGTGCCCATGGCCGAATCGCGCGGCTGTATCCGTGCGTTTACCCGCTGGGCACTGACCACGGCCTGCCGCCAGTATCTGAACTGGCGCGATGCGGGCGTGCTGGACGCCGATGTCGTGCTGGCGGTCAATGTCTCGTCGCAGCATGCCCGCGATGAAGATTTCCTGCCGATGGTGCGCCAGCTCATCGAGACGCTGGCCATGCCGGCCCAGCTGCTGGAACTCGAATTTACCGAGAACGCGCTCATTCTCGGCCCGGACGATACCAACCCGCTGGTCGAACAGCTCAAGCGATTGGGGGTTCAGGTCGTTATAGACGACTTCGGGAAAGGTTATTCCTCCTTGAGCTATCTCACCCGGCTACCGGTGGATTCACTCAAGATCGACTTGAGCTTTTTACATGGCGTATCCGACAACAGCCGCGACCGTGCCATGGCGCGGGCGATCATCGCCCTGGGCGCCAGCCTGGGCCTGCGCGTGGTCGCCGAGGGCGTGGAAACCAGCGATCAGCGCCAGTTTCTCGTCGACAACAAATGCGCGTTCGGCCAGGGGTTTTTCTATGCACCGGGTTTGCCGGTCGCCGATTGCACCCGCTTGCTCCAGCAAGAAACGCCCGCCAGCATGCTTTATCACTAGCGCCTTTGCTCGGCGCAGTTCGCGCCGCAGCGCTCAGCAGCGCGCTATGCGCGCATGTGGCGGTGTGTCATGAGTTCTGCCACGAGTGACGGCCCGGAAACAGAGCATGCCTCGCTGGGCACGGCCGCGCTGGCATTGCTGCTCGAGCAGATGCCGGACGCGGGGCTGTGCCTGCTCGACAGCGCGGGTGTGATCGAAATGTGGCACGCCAGTGCGGAAGCGCTGTTCGGCCATATCGCATCGCAGGTCCAAGGCCAGCGGCTGGAAACCCTGTTGCCCGAAGAGCGTCGTTTCGAAGCCGACCTGCCGCGCGCCCTGTTCGAAGCCAGTGCCCGTGGCCGGGCGCGTTTCGAGGCCGCGCTGATGACGCGCACCGGTCAACGCCGGCTGTGCAGTATTGATCTGACGCCACGTACCGATACCGCTGACGATGTGATCGGCTTTATCGTGCTGTTGCGGGCGACAGGGCCGCGGCGGGCTGCCGATGCGGTCAACGCCAATGAAAATCTGCTGGCTGCGCATCGCCTGAATCTGACCCGCGCCAGCGACGAGCCGGCCTGGATCGGTATCGATATGGCCGCGCGGATCGCGGGATTGGCCGAAAGCGCGGCACGCTGGATGGGCTGCGATGTCGAAGACACCCTCGGGCGTGGCATTCAGGCCTGTGTCGAACTGCGCGACGAGCCGGCCTGGCCGGTGGTGCTCCATCGCGCGGTTCGTTCGGGCGAGCCCATCAGCCTGGCGGTTCGCCCGGTCGGCGCGGCGGCCGATATGCCCACGCGTACGGCGCGTGTATTACCGCTACGCGGTGCGGATGGCCGTTTGAACGGCTTTACCCTGCTCATCGATGCCGGCGATGCCGTACGGTCGGCCGAGCCTACCGGCGGCGAATCGTGCCTGGGGCTGGATCGGGCCAGTGATCGCGCCGGCGTGCTGGCCGCAGCACACGATCTGCGCGAACCATTGCGCAAGATGCAACATAACGCCCGCCAGCTGGAAGCCAGCGAAGCGCCGCGTATGAGTGAAAGCGGGCGCCAACAGCTCGCTGCACTGCGCGGCGCGGCCGATCGCATGCAGCACATGATTGGCGGCATGCTGCGCCTGGCACGTATCGACACGGGTACGGGCACGATCGAACGCCACGATCTGAATACGCTCATCGACGAAGTGCGCGATGACCTGGCCTTGCTGAGTGAAGAACATCAGGTCCGCTTCGAATTGAAGCCTCTGGGCGCGATTCGGGGTGATGGCGCTCAGCTGCGCGCACTGTTCCAGAATCTCATCGACAACAGCATTCGTTACCGACGCCCCGACGAGGCACCGGTCATTCGGATCGAAGCCGATCTCGAACACACCGGTTCGGGTATAAAAATCGTGTATTATCAGGATAATGCGCGCGGCATCGGTTCGCCGGAACAAGCGTTTCAGCCATTTCGGCGCGACGCGGGTTCGGCGCATGCCGATGGCACCGGTATCGGGCTGTCGCTCTGCCGGCGGATCTGTCGTCGCCACGGCGGCGATCTGCGTATCGAGCGTACCGACGAAACCGGCACACGGTTTATTCTGGAGCTCAGGGATCTGCCCGAACAGGGGAGCGCCGCGCACGATTGAGCCGCCGCGCGTGTCGGCCCGGCGTTATCCATTTTTCGAATTTGACCGAGCACGCCATGTCCGCAGCAACCGAACGATCGCCGGCCGATGTCCGCCTGAGCCTGATCGCCGCCATGGATCAGAATGGCGTGATCGGCGCTGACGGCGGCATGCCCTGGCATATCCCCGGCGATTTGCGCTGGTTCAAGCAACAAACGCTGCACAAACCGATTCTCATGGGCCGGCGTACATTCGAATCCATCGGCCGGGCGTTACCCAAGCGAGACAATCTTGTGCTGACCCGTGATCCGGACTTTCACGCCGAGGGTGTACAGCGCGTCGGCGATATCGATACGGCGATCGCGTGGGCGGCGGCCCAGGGGGCAGGCGAGCTGATGGTCATCGGCGGCGCCCAGGTCTACGGACTCACCCTCGATCGTGCGGATACGCTGCAGCTGACCCGTATCGAAGCCACCTATCGCGGCGACACCTGGTTTCCCGAAATCGACTGGCCCCAGTGGCAGCGGGTGTACGAAGATTACGTACCCGCCACCGCCGATACGCCCGCGCATCGGTTCATGACCTGGCAGCGGCGGGTCTGAAACGACGCGTTCGAAGCCTGTCGCTCGTCAGCGCCGGCAGGTCGTCCGGCGCATGACGATGGTCGACGACGCGAAGTCGCGCATCCGCGCTACGGCGCGGCCGGCGGCTCGTGTAGCATTGGGACACCGCGTTCACGACGCGGCTTTTGCAAGTCGTGTACGTCGATACGGTATGTCCGGCAACCGCCGCAGGCCCCAAGGAGAAAACCATGGCAGAAGACCTCAAGTCGCGTTTCGAGCAGGCCCAGAAAGATGTCGAAACCCTGTCGTCGCGACCCAAGAACGACGACCTGCTCGCCCTGTATGCCCATTACAAACAAGCCACGGTCGGCGATGTCGAAGGCAAGCGCCCCGGCATGACCGATTTCAAGGGCCGCGCCAAGTACGACGCCTGGGCCAAGCTCGAAGGCATGGATACCGATACCGCGATGCAGGCCTATATCGACAAGGTCAATTCGCTGCTCGACGCTGACAAATAAGCCGCCGCCTGGCTGCAATGCAGGCTTGGTGACGGTCCATGGCTCGGCCCGCGTGCTCGCGCGGGCCGAGCCGGGCTTGGCAGCACGTATCCAACGCCGTGCGCGAATTCGAGCCGATTCGGCCAGGGGTTTTGCTTAGTGCAGGGCGGACCGATGCGCGGGTATCGCGCCCACGACGCATCGCGGTTCGCCTGCTTTGCGTAAACTGCGCGCCATGAACGATTCCATCGATTGGTTGGTCTTCGACCTGGGCGGCGTGGTCGTAGACGTTAAACCCGCTGCGCAAATGTTGGCCGAACTCGCCGAGCAGACGCGCACGAGCAGCGGCCATCTGGCAGAGGTATTGCGCGAGCGATTTACTACCCAGCCGTTCTCGCTCGCCGAGCGGTTTCAGATCGGTGAACTCGATGAAGCCGGTTTTCATACCGCGCTCAATCACACCCTGGTCGAGCCGATCACGACCGACCGGCTCACCCATGAACTCGAAGCGATGCTGTTGGGCGAGCACGAAGCAATGCGCGCGCTCATGCAGACGCTCGCGCGGCATCATCGTCTGGCCTGCTATAGCAATACCAATGCGGTGCACTGGCGTTACATGCAGCAACATTTTCGTTTCTTCGATGTACTCGAGCGCGCGTTCGCCTCTCAGGAAATTGGCTTTGCAAAACCCGATCGGCGCGATTTCTCCCATGTGGCCAACGCGCTCGAAGCCGAGCCGGGCGCCTGTCTGCTTATTGACGATCGCCAGATCAATGTCGACGGTGCGAAAGCCGCCGGCTGGCAGGCGCTGCGTTTCGAGAATATCGAATCTCTGCGTCGCGATCTGGCCGCGCTTGGCGTGGCGGGGGTGGCATGAATATCCCCGACGCGCTGCGCGCCCCTGGCGATGGCGATGAAGCGCCGCGTGCCGATCAGGTTGATGCGCTACGCCAGTTCCTGGCCGCCGGCCGGCGTCTGTTCGTGCTTACCGGCGCGGGTATCAGCACCGGTTCGGGTATTCCCGACTATCGCGATCGTGATGGCGGCTGGAAGGGGGCAAAACCGATCCAGCACCAGGCGTTCATCAGCCAGGCCGGCAAACGCCAGCGCTACTGGGCGCGCAGCATGGCCGGTTGGCCCGCGGTGGCCCGTGCCCGGCCGAATGCGGCGCACGATGCGCTCTACCGCCTCGCCACGGCCGGCCATATCGGTACGCTGGTGACCCAGAACGTCGACGGTCTGCATCAGGCAGCGGGCAATCGCAGCGTGATCGATCTGCATGGCCGCCTCGACCGCGTGATTTGCCTGGCCTGCGATACGCGCTTAGCGCGCCACCGCGTGCAGGAGATGCTGGTCGAACGCAATAGCAACTGGCTGCACGATAGCGATGCCATTCGCCCGGACGGCGATATCGAGCTCGGCGACGTCGACTATCAACGTTTCGTGGTGCCCGACTGCCCGGTCTGCGGCGGCATTCTCAAACCGGACGTCGTGTTTTTCGGCGGGGCGGTACCGCGAAAGACGGTCGCCCGAGCCTGGACCGGGCTGGCCCGCGCCGAGGCCATGCTCATCGTGGGCTCGTCGTTGATGGTGTGGTCGGGCTTTCGTTTCGTACGCGAGGCAGCGGCACGCGGGCTGCCGATCATGGCGATCAATCATGGACGCACGCGTGCCGACGAACTGATCACCCACAAGCTCGACGCCGATTGCGTCGCATTACTGCGCACTGCAATCGATTGATACCAACGGCGCCGGCGCCCGGCCTTTCGCCCGACGGTTCAAAAGCGTTCTTGATCATGTATACGGTTGCGCATACGACGCGAACAGCCAGCCACTCGGCCTCGAGTGATCCTTATTCGCGTGCCCCGCTGGACACGCAAACTGCGACATCTGCGGTTTTTCTTCTTCAAACAAGGAAAAAACCGTCCGAGAATGCACGCCAATGAACGCAAATGTTGGGTAGCTATGGGTTATGCCAACAGGTGGGCATCCGGCGCGCACGGCAGCCCACGTGGCCGTCAAACCATCTGACTTTTGCCTTATTCGCGTGTATTCGCGTTCATTTGCGGACAACCTGCTTGCTTGATGGACAAGTCCGCAGATCGACGCAGATCACACGGGTCTAAGATAGGCCATCGCGGTCGTTCGCTTTTGTCCGGCGCATGGGCCGCGCTTGTTCATCTGTGTAATCTGCGAAATCTGCGGTTGCTCTTAAGGAACGAAGCCATCGCAGGGTCGATTACCGGTAGCCGTATATATCGCGCTGCGTCTGCGATGGCCTTTTGTATGCGGCGTGGCCAGCAGCTTTCGCAGCCTTTGAGCGCTCTGTCTTTCGCCTTATTCGCGTGTATTCGCGTGGCGGTCTCAATAGATCGTTGCAACGATTTTTTCATACCGCTCTGCGGGCGTTTCAAAGTTTAGTGTTTTGCGAGGCCGCCCGTTAAGGCTTCTTGCGGCGGCATCGAGTTCTTTCTGAGAAACGGCGGACAGGTCCATACCTTTGGGAAAGTATTGCCGGAGCAAGCCGTTGGTGTTCTCGTTCGATCCACGTTGCCAAGGATGCCGAGGATCGCAAAAATACACCTGAATATCGGTAGCCAGCGTAAAGCGGCAATGATCGGCCATTTCCGAGCCGCGATCCCAGGTTAAAGAGCCATAGAGTTCGCGCGGCAATCGATTGGCATTATCGATCAAGGCATTAATGACCGTCTCGGTGTTCCGGTCGGCCACTTTGAGCAGCATCACATAGCGCGTGTGTCGCTCCACCAGAGTGGCAATCTGGCTGTTACGGCCACCGAAGACCAGATCGCCCTCCCAGTGCCCCGGTACGGCACGATCCTCGACCTCCGGCGGTCGCTCGCTGATCGAGACCGCGTTTGTGATCTGGCCACGTTGTCCCGACTTGAGCGTGTGGTGGCGCGACCGGCGCATCGCGCGCGTTCGACGCAAATGCGACAGCAGTTCTTTTTTGAGCGCACCCCGTGTCTGGACGAATAGCGTGCGATAGATGGTTTCGTGTGACACCTGTCGGCTCGGTTGGTCGGGATAGCGGCGTTTGAGCCAGCCGGCGATCTGCTGTGGCGACCACCAGGCTTTCAGACCCGTGGCCACCTCGTTGGCCAGCGTATCGTGAACCGCCAGCTTACAACGCTTGGGGCGTCGAGCCCGATCCCATGCGCGCTGGTCGGCCGTCGTCGCGCGATAACGGGCCGAGCCGCCATGTCGGGCAATCTCTCGGCTGATCGTGGACGGCGATCGGCTGAGTGATCGCGCAATAGCGCGGATTGACTGGTGTTGCGCCAGCCCCCGCGAAATCTCTTCGCGTTCGTCTAAGCGTAGTGTATGTCGTGCCCGGCGGCGCGCTGCGGGGCGAATGCCGCCGGATGCTGCGATCAGGCGTTTGACCGCGTGGCGCCGACCATCCAACTGACGGGCAATCTGTTCGAGCGTCTCGCCACGTTGCCAGCGATCCCAGATCTCGGCGCGCTGTGCAGCCGTGTAGTAAATCCGCTTCCTGCCTCTCACTGATACAACTCCTGCCTTGTCTATGCGCAGTGTGTTGCATCGATCGGTTGAAACCGCAGTTCATTTGCGGACAATTTGCTTGCTTGATGGACAAGTCCGCAGATCGACGCAGATCACACGGGTCTAAGATAGGCCATCGCGGTCGTTCGCTTTTGTCCGGCGCATGGGGCGCACTTGTTCATCTGCGTAATCGGCGAAATCTGCGGTTCCTCTTAAGGAACGAAGCCATCACAGAGTCGATTACCGACATCGCACCCATCGTGCTGCGTCTGCGGATGGCTTTCAGCATGCGGTGAGCGCAGCAGCCTACGTGGCCGTCAAACCATCTGTCTTTCGCCTTATCGGCGTGTATTGGCGTTGATTGGCGGACAAACGGCTTGCTTGCGCATAGCCAGCTGCGTTTCATGTCTCATCAAAAAGGCGCTTAGCGCGGTGTGCGCGGCATTGCATCGACACTGCCGAAAGGCACGGCCCCCACAACGAGGCGCGTCGCGATAACATAGCCGACAAATCTGATCTGCTTGCGAACCATGAATCCATCTCCGAATGTGCGTGTCGTGTCATCCGGTCCCGTGATCGACAGTATGGTTCGCCACTGTGACGCGAGCGTGACATGAGCCAGCCCAGCGCCCATCCCAATCTGCGTGTCGGTATCGACCTCGGGGGTACCAAGATCGCCGGTATCGTGCTCGATGGCGAAGCCGAAGTCCGGGCCGAGCGGCGCGTGGACACGCCGGAAAACGGCTACAACGCCACGCTCGAGGCGATCATCGATCTGGTCATGGCATTGGAAGCCGAGGTCGGCGCCAGCGGATTGCCGCTGGGCGTGGGCACCCCGGGCAGTGTCGTGGCCGGCACGGGCCGGCTGCGCAACGCCAATTCCCAGTGTTTGAACGGCCGTGCGCTCGGCGCCGATCTCGAAGCCGCGCTGTCGCGGCCGGTGCGCCTGGCCAACGATGCCGATTGTCTGACGCTTTCGGAAGCGCGTGACGGCGCGGCCGCTGCGCATCGCAATGTCTTTGGTGTAATTCTGGGCACCGGTGTAGGCGGTGGGGTGGTCGTCGACAAACAGCTGATCACCGGCCGCAACGGCCTGGCTGGTGAATGGGGCCATGTGTGTCTGCCGTGGCCGTCGGCGGCGGAAACACGCCAGCCGCCGCGTTGCTGGTGCGGGCTCGACAGCTGTCTGGAAGCCTGGATTTCCGGGCCGGGCATGACGGCCGACCATGTACGCCGCGGCGGCTACGATATACCGGCGCGGGCCATCGTCGAGCGCGCCGAGGCCGGCGAACGCTTGGCCGGCGCTACCCTCAAGGCGTGGTTGCAACGCGTGGCGCGGGCGATGGCGATGATCGTGAATATTCTCGATCCGGATGTCATCGTCGTGGGCGGCGGGCTCTCCCAGATTCGCTGGCTCTACAGTGAGGTCCCCAAGATCTGGGCTCAGCATGCCTTCGCCGAGCATATCGACACGCCCCTGGTCGCCGCGATCCACGGCGATGCCTCCGGCGTGCGCGGCGCCGCGCGTCTCTGGCCGCTGGACTCGGGCAGCTGACAACTTTATCGGCCCCAGGGTCAATACGTCCGGGTAGATACATAAGCGAACCTTAAGTTTCGATCCCTAGTCTCGCTGCGAATCCTCATTATTCGTGGAGCGAGCGATGACAGGCAGGTCGAAACCGATCCGTGGGCCGTGGCTGCGCTATTACCAGCCGCAAACCTGCGGGCGCAGCGTTGTGGAACGCTTCGCCGCCGATCAGTACGCGCTGCATTATTCGGCCCAGGTCGCCGAGTTCTATCCGCATCAGCTGGCGCTGTTCGACAATCAGGGGCTGCGCGCCTGTCTGGGGTTTCGTACCGCCAGTGACGGGCCGCTTTTTCTCGAGCAATACCTGCAGATGCCCGTCGAACGGGCGATTGGCGGGCGCCTGGGGCCGTCGTTGGTGCGTTCTCATATCGTCGAAGTGGGCGGGCTGGCTGCCGACTGGGCAGGCGCCGGCCGACGGCTGATCGTCATGGCCATCGCCTGGCTGCACGGCGCGGGCTACAGCGTGGCGGCCTTTACGGCCACGCGTGGACTGGTGAACAGCTTTATCCGCCTGGGCATGAGCCCGCTCGATCTGGGCAGCGCCGAGCCCGGGCGACTCATGCCGGCCGATACCGACTGGGGCCGTTATTACGCCCATGCGCCACGGGTCTATGCCGGCCTGATTGGCGCCAGTGCCGCACGCACCTTACCCGCTGCATGCCAGGCCCAGGCATGTTGAGTGTTGCCGACATGCTGGGCCGGGGTTGTACGGTTCTAGCGCCCGGGCGGTCGTTCGAGCGTGATGTACTGCTCGACGAAATCGATCGCTGGCGCGCGCTCGTTACGGCCCGCGCGGCACGCGTGGTCGGGCTGCTGGCCGACAACAGCCCCGAGTGGATCGCCGCCGATCTGGGCATCCGCGCGGCCGGCGCCGTATGCGTGGCGCTGCCATCGTTCTTTGCCGACACCCAGCTTGAACACGTCATCGCCCACGCCGGCATCGATCATGTGCTCACCGATACGCCGCAGCGTCTGACTGGTCTGGATAGCGGGCTGCGGCACGTAGGCAGCGATCGCGGTTTCACCGTGCTCGCCCGCGAGGTCGCGGCCGCGCCTGCGCTGCATCCGGATACGGTGCAAATGACGTTCACCTCCGGCAGTACCGGCCAGCCGAAAGGCGTGTGCCTGGGGGCGGCGAACGCCACCCGGCTGGCCGAGTCGCTGGCCGGCACGCTGGCAGCGCTGGGTATCCGGCGCCACCTGAGCGTACTGCCCTACGCGACCTTGCTCGAGAACGTCGCCGGCAGCTATGCGGCCCTGGGTATCGGCGCGGCGGTCTGCGCGCCGCCGCTCGCCGAAGTCGGCTTCACGGCCGATGGCGGGTTCGAGCCCCAGCGCTTTCTCGCCTGCCTGCATTACTGGGCACCGGATAGCGTCATCGTGCTGCCGGAACTGCTCAAGGCGCTGGTGGTGATGGGTGAACACGGCGCACCGATGCCGGCGAGCCTGCGCTTCATGGCGGTCGGGGGCGGCAAGGTCGGCGCTGCGCTAATCGAACGCGCCCGGGCGCTCGGGTTGCCGGTGCATGAAGGCTACGGCCTGTCGGAATGCGCGTCGGTGGTCAGCCTGAACCGACCGGGCCATACGCGCGCGGGCAGTGTGGGCCGGCCGTTGCCGCATGTGCGGGTGCGCATCGCAGAGGACGGCGAAATCCATGTCTCGGGCAACGCCATGCTCGGCTATCTCGGCGAGCCGGCCGTGGGCGGCGAGATTGCCACCGGGGACCTGGGGGCCTTCGACGAAGACGGGTTTCTGTATGTGCGCGGCCGCAAGAAAAACCAGTTCACCACCAGCTTCGGGCGCAACGTCAATCCGGAGTGGCCCGAGTCGTTGCTCGCCCAGACGAGCGCATTACGCCAGGTGGCGATTTTCGGCGAGGCGATGGCGGTGAATATCGCCGTGGTCGTGCCCGGTGCGGCCCAGCAGGCCGCGGTGACAGCCGCGATTGCCACGGCGAATGCCCAGTTGCCGCGGTATGCCCGCATCGGCGGCTGGTTCGTCGCCGACGCGCCGTTTACTGCCGCCAATGGCCTGGCCACGGCGAACGGTCGGCTACGCCGTGACGCGATCTGGCAGCACTACCGAAGCCGCATTCATGAAACAGCGCAGGCGCTCGCGCCCAGCCTATCCAGTCCCACATCAACGGAGCTTTGACCCCATGAATTTCTACGATCAGCTACAAAAAGATACCGAGGCCGAACGTGCATACCTGCATTCGGCGCCGATCATCAAGGCGGTGTTCGATGGCCGCGCCTCGCGCGAGAGCTATATCGCGTTTCTGACCCAGGCTTATCACCACGTCAAGCACACCGTGCCGCTGCTCATGGCCTGTGGTTCGCGGTTGCCGGCCCGGCTGGAATGGCTGCGCGAGGCCATCGGCGAATATATCGAAGAGGAAATGGGCCATCAGGAATGGATTCTGGGCGATATCGAGCGCATGGGCGGCGGCGCCGAAGCCGTACGTCATGGCACGCCCGAACTGCCCACCGAGCTGATGGTCAGCTATGCCTATCACGTGATCGATCGCGGCAATCCCGTGGGCTTTTTCGGCATGGTCAACGTGCTCGAGGGCACCAGTATTCAACTCGCCACGCCTGCGGCCGAAATCATCCGCAAGCAGCTCGGTCTGCCCGACAAGGCACTGACCTATCTGAATACGCACGGCTCGCTCGACCAGGACCATATCAAGTTCTTCGAAAAACTCATGAACCGGCTCGACGACGACGATGACAAGGCCGCGGTCACGCATACCGCGCGTGTGATCTTTACGCTCTACGGCGACATGTTCCGCACCCTGCCGCTGCCGGCTGATACGCAGGTGGCCTCGTGAAGCTCGAACAGGTACGTGTGCTGTTGACCGGGGCGACCGGTGGTATCGGCGAGGCTATCGCCGAACGCCTGGCGGGCGAAGGCGCGGCTTTGCTGCTCACCGGGCGCCGCGCCAGCGAACTCGAACGCCTGGCGCGGGTACTGCGTGAGCGCGGCGCTCAAGTGGCCATTATGCCGGCTGATCTGACCCATGCCGCCGACCGCGACGCGCTGGCCGCCCTAGCCGGCGAATGGCAGGGCGGGGTGAACGTGGTCATTCACAACGCCGGACGCAATGTGAGTGGGCTGTTCGAGTCGCTCGACGACTGTCAGATCGACGATATCGTGGCCACCAACATCAGCGCGCCGATACAGCTGACCCGCGCTGTATTGCCGGCCCTGCAGCAACAGCGCGAGGCGCTGCTGCTGTTCATGGGCTCGGGTTTCGGCACGCTCGGCTATCCCGGCTTCGCGGCCTACAGTGCGACCAAATTCGCCCTGCGCGGTTTCGCCGAAGCTTTGCGGCGTGAATATGCCGACACGGGCCTGCGCGTGGCACTGCTGTCGCCACGGGCGGTCGATACCGGGTTGAACGACAGCCGTATTCGTGCGTTGCAGACCGCCATGAACATGAAGGTGGACCCGCCGGCACGCATCGCCGAAGCCGTGACCACGATGATTCGCAGCCCGCGCGCAGAGCGCAGCATTGGCTGGCCCGAGCGGTTTTTCGCCCGGGTGAACCGTATGGCCCCCGGTGTGGTCGACGGTGCACTGCGCAAGCAGTTGCCGATCATTCGGTCCCGATTGGCGTATCTGCCGACAGAGTCGGTTCGAGGTGATTCATGAAAAAGATGTTGATCGGGGTCTTGCTGGCCCTGTGGTTGCCGCTGGCCAATGCGGCCGACACGATGGATGTCCGGCTGCTCGATTTGCAGCATGAATGGGCGCATGTGAATTACGAAATCCAGGGCGATGACGCCCAGGCCAAGGCGTTCGAAGCGCTGGAGCAGCGCGCTGCAGAGCTGGTTGCGGACTATCCGAACCGCGCCGAGCCGCTGATCTGGGACGGCATCATTCTTTCCAGCCAGGCGGGCGCGCAGGGTGGTCTGGGCGCACTGGGGTTGGTCAAGCGCGCCCGCAAGGATTATGAACAGGCCATCACTATCGATTCGCGCGCGCTGGCCGGGTCGGCGCATACGAGCCTGGGTGTGCTCTACTACAAAGTACCTGGCTGGCCGATCGGCTTCGGCAGCGATGACAAGGCCGAGGCGCAGCTGAAAAAGGCGTTGGCGATCAATCCGCACGGTATCGATCCCAACTATTTCTATGCCCAGTATCTCGCCGAGGAGAAAGCCGATTATCGCAGCGCGCTGCAATATCTTGACCGGGCGCTGGCGGCGCCCAGGCGACCTGAACGCCCAGTGGCCGATGCGGGGCGTCGGGCCGAGATCCGTGCACTGCGCGATGATGTGGAGGCGCACCTTGGCCACTGATCCGGTACCGGCCGTCCTGGTCATCGAGGACGACGAATCGCTGCGTGCCGGCCTGGATAGCGGCCTGCGTCAGGCCCACTTTCGTATCGTGGCCGCGGGCGATGCGGTCAGCGCGCTGGCCGCGCTGGCCGTACACGAGTTCTCGGTGATCGTGCTCGATCTCGGTCTGCCGGATATGGACGGTGTCAGCCTGCTCAAGCGTATCCGGCGTGACGGCTATACGGTGCCGGTGGTGATCCTGAGTGCGCGAGATGCGCTCGACGAGCGTGTACGTGGCCTCGATGCCGGTGCCGATGACTATGTGCTCAAGCCGTTCGCCCTCCAGGAGCTGCTCGCCCGTGTGCGCGCGGCGATTCGCCGTGGCGTGGGTCAGGCCAGCCACCGCCTCAGTCACGGCGCGGTCGAACTCGATACCGCGTCCTGGGAAACCCGGGTCGACGGCGCACCGGTGGCGTTGAGTCGGCGCCAATTCGCGCTGCTGGCCGAACTGCTACGCAACGAAGGGCGGGTGCTGACCTCGGATCATCTCGAGGCCGCGGTCTACGGCTGGAATACCGATATCGAGAGCAACGCGATCCAGGTTCATATCCATGCGTTGCGACGCAAGCTACCGGACGGGTTGATTCGTACCGTGCGTGGGGTCGGTTACATGGTGCCCGAGGCTTCGTGAGCCTGCTTCCGGGATCGATTCGCGCACGGCTGCTGGTCGGGCTGATCGTGGTCATGCTCGGCATGAACGCCGCGCTGTTATCGTCGAGCTATACTGCGGCCCGCCACGAAATCAACGAAATCTTCGATGCCCAGTTGGCCCAGTCCGCACGCGTGCTGGAGGGCCTGCTCGCCGCGGGCACGCCCGAGTCGGCATCGGTATTGCGCGAGTCGCTCGAGCGTCACGGCTGGCAGGGCATGGGCGACTACGACGAACAAGACGAGGCCGAGGATCAGCACGAAGGCGCAGAAATCGCGGCCACCGGACACGAGTATGAAAGCAAGCTGGCTTTTCAACTGCTCGATGCCCAGGGCCGGATACAGGCGAAGACGCTGAGTGCGCCCCAGGCGCCGTTCACCCGTATCGAGCAGGGCTACGACACGGTGCGCCTGAGCGGGCGTGCATGGCGCGTGTTCGTGCTGCCGCTGGCTCAGTCCGATGGTACTTTGCAGGTTGGCCAGCGCGAGGATATCCGCGGCGAACTGGAAGGTCGCATTGCCTGGAAAACCGTCCAGAAGAGTCTGTACGGCATGCCTTTGATGGCGTTGCTTGTCTGGCTTGTGGTGGGCCTAGGCTTGCGGCCGCTGTCACGGCTCACCGAGACCATCCGGGCACGCAATGAAAGCGATCTCGGCCCGCTTGCGATTCGTGCGCCACGCGACTTGCGGCCGATCGTCACGGCGCTGGATTCGCTGTTCGCGCGTTTGCAGCGTGCATGGTCGCGCGAACGCCGCTTCCTCGACGAGGCCGCCCACGAGTTGCGTACGCCACTGGCAGCGATTCAGCTGCATGCCGAATCCCTGGCTACGGAAACCGATGCCGAAGCACGCGCGCGCAGTCTCGATCGCCTGCTCCAGGCCAGTAATCGGGGCTCGCATCTGGCGTCACAGTTGCTGACACTGGCCCGTATCGAATCCAACGAGGTCGCGATCGCCCTCAAGCCCACGGCGCTCGCGCCGCTGCTTCGCGAAGAAGCCGCGCTGATGGCGCCACTGGCCGAACGGGCGGGTATATCGCTGTCGCTCGAGGCAGAGCCGGGCATACCCGCGGTTCGCGCCGAACCCGGCTTACTCGGTTTGATGCTGCGCAATCTCATCGATAACGCGATCCGCCATTCGCCCACCGGTGGCACCGTACATATTCGGGCGCTCCTGGCGGCGGGGCGCCCGACCCTGCTTATCGAGGATGAAGGGCCGGGCATTCCGGCAAGCCAGCGGGCCGCGGCCATGGCGCGCTTCGGCCGGCTGAGTTCGAACCGGCAGGGCAGCGGTCTAGGCCTGGCGATCTGCGCGCGAATTGCCGAGCAGCACGGGGCTGAGCTGGAACTTCTTGAACGCGACGATATGGGCGGTTTGTGCGTGCGTATCCGCCTTAAGACGGCATGAAACCGGGCGCCGCCGGCTTGGACTCACAAGTTACTATGCTAGAGTCAATAGGGTATTTTCCTCAAGAGGAGTGGTTATGGCCGAGAAGAATCCCGAAAAGGGCTATGTGGCCCTGCTGGGTTGGTCGCTAGGCGCAGTCGAAGCGGCGGATCGTTTTGATCGGCGCTATGTAGTCGTCGCCCCGGATTGGGCAGAAGACTACTGTAAACAACATGATATCCCGTATATTCCGTGGAATTTCGAGCGTTTGAACGACCGCTCGATGGAAATCGCGGAAAAGCTCAAGGAAGAGGGCGTCGACGTCGCCATTCCGCTGTTCGAGGAAACGGTGGAATGGGCCGGCGCCATCAACTCGGTGCTCATGGACAACCCGCGCCTGCACGGTCAGGCTGTACTGTTCCGTGACAAGGCACTGATGAAACGCCGTGCCCAGCTCGGCGGCATTCGCGTGGGCATTTTCGAGGAAGCGCACGAAAAGGACGACGTCTATCGTTTCTTCAAGCGCGTGAACCAGACGTTGCTCAAGCTCGACGGTGACCCGGAAGATCCGATCCATCTCAAGGCCTTCGACAAGGCCGGCTGTCTGGGTCATCGCATGATCAAGTCGGCCGAAGAGATCGATTCCATTCCGGACAGCGAATATCCGCTGCTCATGGAAAGCCATCTCGATGGCTGGGAATTCGCGGTCGAAGCCTGGATCTGGGACGGCAAGATCCAGTTCCTGAATATCTCCGAGTACGTGACCCTGGGTTACTCGGTATTTGTGCCGGCCACGCCGGAGCTGGAGAGCTGGCGTAACGCGATCACCGAACAGATCGAGAAGCTCATCAAGACCTTCGATATCAAGTTCGGCCAGATCCACCCCGAGTACTTCGTGACCTCCGATGGCACCATGTACTTCGGTGAAGTCGCCTATCGCCCGCCGGGCTTCAAGGCCTTCGAACTCATCGAGCGTGCCTACGGCTTCAACGCCTATCAGGCCACGATCCTGGTCATGGATCCGAAGACCAAGCAGGACGAGATCGACGCGTTCTTCCCCGAGCCGGTCAAGGATGCCAAGGGCTATGCCGGCTGCTTTGGCGTGTATCCGCGCAAGCGTGTGGTCAGCAAGCTCGAAATCCCGAAGGAAACCGAAGAGCATCCGTACTTCGATTTCCACGAGCTGACTGCACCGTTGCAGGATACGGTCACCAAGCGCACCGCCTTCGGTACCCATTGGGGGCTGGTGTTCTTCTTTGGCGACAATCCGCATCAGTTGCGTGATCTGCTCAAGCATCAGGAAGAACTGGACTTCTATGTCTAGTCGCGCCTGATGGCTTGCGGCCGTTGTGCCGCATAATCAGAAAGGCCGCATCGGTTAACCGATGCGGCCTTTTTCATGTGCGTGATCCGCGGTCTCGAGCCCGGCTAAAGCCTAGTCCTGCCAGCCGCGGCCAGCGGCCCAGCCCTCGGCGACCAGGGTACGGATGCGGGCGACCGCTTCGTCGGGCACGGCCTCGGCATCGCCGATTTCGCGGTTCTTGTAGTGATAGACATACAACCGCGAGGTGAATTGTTCGAACGGCAGCGAGGATTCGCCTTCGAGCTCGCCGTGGCTGTGCGTCGAGGTGACGATGTCCTGGCCCCAGTTCTGACCCTTGTCGCGGTTGGGGTTGAAGAAATACACGCGCCACTCGCCGGCCGGATCGTAGGCCACACGCTGAATGGAAATGGCATGCCAGCCGACGAGTTCGGCGTTGAAGTTGGTGGTGGCGATACCGCAGGGCTGGGCATAGACCAGATCCCGACCGCCGTTGTAGAGCGGATGGTAGGAGGCATAGAAATCGCGCACGAATGCGTCGAAACCATGTACATCACCGGTGTTCGTATCCAGCAGTTCGCCAAACCCGCGGTGTACCCACCAGCCGTGCAGTTCCGGGTTGACCCAGCGGTGGCCATCGCCTTCACGCCCGATGGTGCGCCGACTCATTTCCATATAGATACGGTCGAGATGCGGGGTGAGCAGCAGTGAGACCGGGTCGAGCTCGGTATGCAGGGTGGTGGCCAAGCCGAACGACAGCTCGCTGGAACGAATGGTCTGGCCTTCGAAATGCATGAGCAGTTCGTTCTCGCGGGCGGCGAAGGCGATCAGCTCCAGCAGATAGCCGACATCGTTCTGTGCCCACAGGCTGATCGCACGTGCGGCCTGACAGGTCGGATTGTGGCCCTGGTCGACGCCGCGCGGCTGGCCCAGTACCGACAGCGTACCGGCAAGCAGCAGCACGTTGGCATCGGGCGGATCCTGCCACTCGCTGGCTGCCCGCAGGTTTTCGGCCACGGTTGGATGAATGGCCAGCACCATCAGACGGCGCAACCCCGGCAGCACCGGGCGAATGAAGGTCATGCCCTGTTCGAGCAGTTTCGACAGGCCGTAGATCGAGCGCGCGGTTTCGCGCCAGATGGCGAAACGGATGATGTCCGATATGAGCGTCTGATGGGCGCCGAGACTGACCTTGCCGACGGCGTTGAGGGCCAGCGCCGGGCCAACCAGTTCCGGGGCATTATCGACCAGATGCCGCAACAGGTCGGCATGCTGGGCGGATACCAGCCCGGTACGGGCCATGGCCTGGCCGAAATTGTTGGCCTCTTCGGCCAGGGCGTTAATATCCAGTTGTTCGAGCGCGGCCGCATAATCCTCGCGCGTGCCGATACGCGATAGCGGCGTCGGGCCGTTGAGCGCGTGCATCCATTCGCGTGCACGCGCGACGGACGGGTCGTCGTCGGGGAGTTCGGTGGTGGCGCGATCGGCTGCGCGCAGCAGCGCCTCGACGCGTTGAACCATGATCGGGCGTTGCAGCAGTACGCGCTCGGCTTCGTAGACCAGCGCATCCAGAATCGCCGATGCCCCCAGGCGATCGAGGATGAATTCGAACAGGTTCTTGACGCGCTCGGCGGCCGCGGGATCGGCTTCGCGGGTTTCTTCGGTGGCCACCGGGAAAAGCAGATCGAGATTGCTGGCCAGAATCTGTTGCAGAAAACGCCGGGCCTGGTCGGGCGTCATGGTCTGGGCGTCTGTAAGCTGCTCGGCAATGGCCAGCATGCGCAGTTCGCTCAAGCATTCCAGTGTGGCGTTGACACCGCCGGCGCGCAGGGTGGTGCTGACCAGCGCGGGCTGGAGCGCTTCCGGGTTTTCCCAGTCGCCATTGGCGAATACGCCCGCCGCGCCGAAGCGCGGCGCATAGGCATAGAGATGACCCACGCCTTCGCGGCTTCTGAGCAGTTTTTGGGCACGGGCGAGCAGTTGCTGCTGCTGCATCGCCTTGCCAAAGGAACGCGCGGCTTCCAGGCGTTCGAGTACCTGTTCGAAATCTTCTGCGAGGCGGCCTGGATCGCTCAGGCTGCCCACTGTGACCTGGGCCATGGATCGCCCTCCAGTGAACGGATGGCCTTGACGGGCCATCGGGCACGGGCTCCGGCGTTGGTCGTTCTGGCGTGCGGTTCGGGTGTCGTACGCTGGCTCGCCGACGGTCGAACGTCCTCAACCGGTTGTCTGCCCGTTAAAATTAAAGGGTGGACGTTAACACAGCGCGGCCGGCGTTCTACGCACCTGCCATGCATGGTCGTAGCCATGTTATCGGCGCAAATGCCGGTTGCTTAACGACGGGCGGTGTCGCGGCGATCTGCTGGCCTGTGTCGCAATGGTCGGTTTGAAAGCGACAGCCGGCCGTTGCAGCCGGCTGTCGTAGCTGATTTTCTTGGTGGGCTAGAACGCCATGCCGATACTTACCGTACCGGTGAGGAAGTCGTCTTCCGGATTGCCCGGGATGACGTCTTCATCGGTGTGGTAGTAGGTGGTATTGAAAGCGACCGACCAATCGCCGTAGCCCGCGGGGATGAAGCCCAACCCCATGCTCGCGGTTGCGCCGATCGAGGCATAGCCGAAGCCGCTGTCGCCGCCCTGGAAGTCGTCGGTCATGAAACCGATGCTGGCCGGAATCGACAGGGTGACCGGTGTCCTCGGACTATCGACCAGATCGAAGGCGGGTTCGATCGCGCCGACGAATACGGCGCCGTCGTCCTGGCCTTCCTGGCCGTTGACACGAATATGGGTCAAAAAGCTCGGGTTGAGCGCGAAATCGCCGCCCCAGAGGGCGCTGTCGTCGTAGCCGATGCTCAAATCGAGCACGCGCTCGGTATCGCCGCCGTAATACCACTGCTGGTAGATCGCGCCGAGTGTGACCGCACCCGTGGTATAGGTCAGACCGCCGTAGACGTCGATTTCCTGAATATTGCCGCCGATGGTGTCTTCATCGGCGTTGTTGTTGATATCACTCCACGCGCCGAAGGTGAGCGCGAAGCCGTTGGGCAGATCGGCACCGAGATCGATATAGGCGAATTTGGTGGATTGCGAGCCATAGAAATCATGACCGCCGCCCCAGACATCGCCGCCGTAGGATACGAAATGCGAGGCGAAGTCCAGACCTACCGAGCCATGGATCTTGTCCGCAGGCCCCGTTGGCGTGGCGGCTTCGTACTGGGCCTGCGAGGGCGAATCGCTGTTGGGCGCAGTATGGGGGGTGTCTTCACCCATCTGTGCGAAGACGAGGGGGCTCACGCCGGATAGCAGCACGGCGACCGCGCAGCCCAGCGAGGTGGTGACTTTGGTGTTCATGTGTCTCCCTGAAAAATGTCCGATTGAAAACGACCCGAAACCGGGTTTCCCGGTCATTAAAAAGCACGAAGCGCGCCAATAATTGTTAATGGGAACGTCTCGGTAACACCCTGATATAAGTCAAATGACGCATTCTTAAAATCGGTTTAAGAACGGTCAGAAGTCGCGTCGCTATAGAACTTCAGCTGATCCGTTTTATAGGCACGGCCATAGCGGGTCTGTAGCGAGTTGGCGTCGCGTTTTCGCAGGTCGGCGTCAGCCAAGGCTTCGGCCAGCGGCAGTTCGACATGACGGCGAAACGCCCGGCGCATTTCGCGGGCGCCGTAGCGGCGATCGAAGCCTCGCTTTCGAAGCAGCGCACGGGCCGAGGCGTCGAGTTCGGCCCGTTGACCGATACGGGCCAGACGGCTGTTGAGCTTGCGCAGTTCGATATCGATGAGCGTATCGAGCGTGTCGTATTCCAGCGCGTCGAACCGGCTGACGGTATCGATACGGTTGACGAACTCGGGGTCGAATCGTTGCGTGAGCGCATGATCGACGATGTCGTGCAGGCGCCGGCGTGAAAAAGATGGCAATAATCGTCGCCAGCCCTTTTGCATGCGATGAAGATGCGCGGCGAGCTCACGGGCGCCGAGGTTGCTGGTCATGAAGATCAGCGCGTTGCGAAAATCGATCCGCTTTGCACCGGATGTCAGTGTCAGCCAGCCGGTGTCGAACACGTTGAGCAATGCCCGCAGCACATAGTCATCGGCTTTCTCGATCTCGTCGAAGAGCACGATACCGGGGGCGCTGAAATGGCCGGCGATCTGGTCAGCATCGAGCAGGGTGGTGCCTTCCTTGCTGCCGACATAGCCCGGCGGCGCGCCGGTCAGCGCGGCGGCATAGTGCGCCTGGGCCAGTGTGTTCATGTCGATGCGGCAGATCGCATCGCGCCGGCCATGGATGGCTTCGGCGAGCACGCGTACCAGTTCGGTCTTGCCGACCCCGGTCGGGCCCAGCAACAGGCCGACGTGCAGTGGACGTTCCGGATCACCGATATCGGCCTTGATGATTTTCAGTGTGGTCTCGATCGTCTCCAGGGCCGAGTCCTGACCGACGATGCGTTCGCGCAGCAGGCCCATGACCGCCGCGGGCTCGAATTTAAAACGCGAACTTGGATTGGCCAACGTCTGCTCAGGGCGTGGCCTGCGTTCGCCGTCGGTGAGCATGTCATTGATGAACGGCATGACAGCGGCTGCCTTCTGCTGCTGCCCATGCCCGCGTTGTCACGCAGTACGGGCACGGGCAGCGAACAGGGCGCTTCGGCTCAGGCGCCGGCCTCTTTTTCCACCTCGGGATGCGAGAGCGTGCCGACCGGGCAATCCGCTGTGGTCGCGGTGCTGCGGGTCATGGCTTCGACATTCGCCTGGGTCTGTTTTGCATCGAGCACCCAGCTGCGATAGAACTCGAATGGGCAATCCGCGACGCCCTTGTCGCCTTCGCCGGAATCGTTCGTGCCGCTGTAGCCACGGTGCAGCAGTTTGAACAGATGATTCTGCGACTGGTCGTTGGCGCGGGCATCGCGAATCGCCGAAACCGACAGCTGGGCATACTGAATGCCGTTTTCCTCGGTGCCGCATTCGCCCAGCGTCCGGCCGTCGAAGCCGATCACGGATGAATGGCCGAAATAGGAATACACGCCGTCAAAGCCGGCGGCGTTGGCCACGGCCACATAGCAGTTGTTGGCCCAGGCCATGCACTTGGACATCATGATCTGCTGTTCCTTGGCCGGGTACATATAGCCCTGGCAGCGCACGATCAGCTCGGCGCCTTTCATGGCACAGTCGCGCCAGATTTCCGGGTAGTTGCCGTCATCGCAGATGATCAGGCTGATCTTGAGCCCCTTGGGGCCTTCGACCACATAGGTCTTGTCGCCCGGGTACCAGCCTTCGATCGGACACCAGGGAATGCACTTACGGTATTTCTGAACGACTTCGCCTTTGTTATCGATCAGAATCAGCGTGTTGTAGGGCGCCTTGTTGGGGTGATCCTCATGGCGCTCGCCGGTGATCGAGAACACGCCCCAGGTATTGGCCTGGCGGCAGGCTTCGGAAAATACGGCGGTTTCGTCGCCCGGAATGGTGGCAGCGGTGTCCATCATTTCGTCCGGGTCGTACATGATCCCCATGGTGCTGTATTCGGGGAAGACCACCAGGTCCATGCCGGGCAGGCCAATCTTCATGCCCTGGATCATGTCCGCGATCTTGTTTGCGTTGTCGAGCACGTCGGCGCGGGTATGCAGGCGCGGCATCTTGTAGTTGACCACCGCCACGCCGACGGTATCGGCGCTGCTGGAAATATCTCCGTGTCGCATTCGGTTCTCCGGTTGACCGCGCCGGTTCTAGCGACGCGGATCTGAAAAGGTGGCGACGCCGCCGTTCGGAAACGGTCGACGCCGCCGGGAGCAATCGTTGTGCCAGGCCCTAGTGGCTGATCATCCAGGGTCGGGGCCCGGTCTTGGTCTTGATCGCCGGTGGGGCGCCCGTGTTGCTCTTGCGGCTGCTGCTCGAACAGCAGCCACAACCCGCGGGGTGGCGCTTGTCATAGGTCTTGGACGTATGCGGCCGATCGGCGCTGCGTTCGTTGGTCTCGTGCGCCACGCGGGCGTGGCTTGAGATCAGCGACAGGCGCGGCGCCGAGATGATGCGTGCCGAGGCTGCCCCGCAGTCGGGGCAGTCGGTGGGCTGGCTGCATTCGGCCATGCGACGCATGGCGCTGAAGGTGCCGCAGTCGTGACAGGCGTATTCGTACATCGGCATGACGAATCTCCTACTGGTCGTAGGCGATGGGCATGTCGACGCTGCCGTCGAGGAACTTCGTCGGGCCGTCGGCGCCGGGCATGATGTCGAAGTCGAAGATTTCCGACGGAATCCAGAGCGTTGCGCAGGAGTTGGGAATATCCACGACGCCGCTCAGATGACCCTGGACCGGAGCCACGCCGAGAATCGAGTACGCCTGGGCGCCGGAATAGCCGAATTTCTTGAGGTATTCGATCGCGTTCAGGCAGGCCTGGCGATAGGCCACGTTGGCATCCAGATAATGCTGTTTGCCGGATTCGTCGACCGAAATGCCTTCGAAGATCAGGTAGTCGTTGTAGGTCGGCACGATCGGGCTGGGTTTGAAGATCGGGTTCTTGACCCCGTATTTCTTCATGCCGTCCTTGATCAGCTCGACTTTCATGTGCACCCAGCCGCCGGCCATTTCGATGGCGCCGCAGAAAGTGATTTCGCCGTCGCCCTGGCTGAAGTGCAGATCGCCCACCGACAGGCCCGCACCGTCGACATAGACCGGGAAATAGACCTTCGAGCCGCGCGACAGATCCTTGATATCGCAGTTGCCGCCATGCTCGCGCGGCGGCACCGTGCGTGCACCTTCGGCTGCGGCCTTGTCGCGGGCTTCGCCCGAGAGCGCGCCCATATGCGCGGTTTCGGCGACAGGCGGGTTGGCCAGCGGCGGCACGCGTTCGGGATCGGTGGCGATAAGCTCGAGTTCGCGCGTGTTCCAGGTATCGAGCAGATCCTGACTGGGCAGGCAGCCGATCAGGCCCGGATGGATGAGCCCGGCGAAATTCACGCCCGGTACGTGCCGTGAGGTGGTGTAAAGACCGTGAAAATCCCAGATGGATTTCTGGGCATGCGGGAAATGCTCGGTGAGAAAGCCGCCGCCGTTCTGCTTGGAGAAGAAGCCGTTGAAGCCCCATTCCGCGCCGGGCAGGGCGCCGATATCGAGAATGTCGACCACGAGCAGATCGCCGGCTTCGGCGCCTTTCACGCCTACGGGCCCGGACAGGTAATGCACGGTCGACAGATCCACGTCGCGCACGTCCGAGGCATCGTCATCGTTGGCGATCGCGCCCGCGGTCCAGTCGTAGGTTTCGAGGATGAAATCGTCGCCCGGGTTCACCCAGCAGGCCATGGGGATATCCGGATGCCAGCGGTTGTGCACCTTTTCGTTCTGGGTGGCCGGGGTGTCGAGATCGACCTTGATGAGCGTATCGGTCATGGCGTTGTTCTCCTGCGAACGGTTTCAACGGTGCGAGCGCGGCTCGCGTGGGTCGGGAATCAGTCTTGAATGCGGTCGGGTTCGCGGCAATACGTTGGATGACGTAACGCCGTGTTGGTCGCAAGGCCGCACATCAGACGGTCAGGTAGCGGCTGATCTGCTTGGCGTCGATCTCGTCACCCGCCGCTTCGTGGGCAATCTTGCCTTTGTCGAGCACCAGCATCCGGTCGGCGATCGCGGTGGCAAAGCTCAACACCTGTTCGGACACCACGATGCTGATCTGGCGCGTGCGCTTGATCTCGTTGAGCGTCTTGGCGAGATCCTTGATGATCGACGGCTGGATGCCTTCGGTGGGTTCGTCGAGCAACAGCACCTTGGGGTCGGCCGCCAGCGCTCGTGCGATGGCCAGCTGTTGCTGCTGGCCGCCAGAGAGGTTGCCCGCCTTGCGGCGGCGCATGTCGCGCAATACCGGGAACAGGTCGTAGATATCGCCGGGGATCTTGCGCCGGCCCGTCGCTTCCAGACCCGCGGCGATATTCTCTTCGACCGTCAGGGTGCCGAATACCAGCCGCCCCTGGGGCACATAGGCGAGCCCGCGTTGCACGCGTTCGTAGGGCTGGCGCTTGCCGACGTCCTCGTCGCCGATACGAATGCTGCCCTTGGCGGGCATGATGCCGATAAGCGATTTGAACAGCGTGGTCTTGCCCATGCCGTTGCGGCCCATGATGGCCACGGTTTCTGTTTCGCCCACGTCGAACGAGATGCCGTGGATGACCTCGCTCATGCCGTAGCTGACGCGCAGATCCTGTGTGCTGAGCATGATGATGTCCTCAGTGGCCTAGATAGACTTCGATGACGCGTTCGTCGGCCTGCACCTTCTCCATCGGGCCCTCGGCAAGGATCTTGCCCTGATGCAGCACGGTCACCTTGCGACCGATGTCCTTGACGAAATCCATGTCGTGTTCGATCACGATGACGGCCCGGTTTTCCTTGATGCGGTTGAGCAGGGCGGCCGTGGCTTCGCGTTCGGGCACGCTCATGCCGGCCACGGGTTCGTCGAGCATGAGCAGCTCCGGGTCCTGGATGAGCAACATGCCGATTTCCAGCCACTGCTTCTGGCCGTGGCTGAGCAGGCCGGCGCTCATATCGAGTTCGTCGACCAGATAGATGGTCTCGGCAATTTCCTGAATACGGGCGACGAGCTTGGGCGTGCGCCGAAAGAACAGGCTGGAAAGCACGGTGCGCCCGCCCGGCGAGGACAGCTCCAGGTTCTGGCGGACGGTCAGGTTTTCGTAGATCGACGGCGTCTGGAACTTGCGGCCCACGCCGGCATGCACGATCTGGTGCTCCGAAAGCTTGGTCAGATCCTTGTTCTTGAACTTGATCTTGCCGCTGGTTGCGCGGGTCTTGCCGCAGATCAGATCGAGCAGGGTGGTCTTGCCGGCGCCATTCGGGCCGATGACCACGCGCAGTTCGTTGCGTTCGACATAGAAGTTCAGCGCATCGATCGCCTTGAAGCCGTCGAAGGACACGCCGAGGTCCTCGACCTCGAGAATCATGGCGTTGTTCATCAGGCTTGCTCCTGGGCGGTGGCGCCGGTGGATGACGGTTTGGCGGTGTCTTGCGCACTGGTCGATGGCTTGACCGGGCGTTGGGATTTACGCCCCGGCATGAGCTTCGTGCCGTAGTCGGACACGAGGCCCGCCAGTCCGCGCGGAAAGAACATGACCACGCCGATGAACAACGCCCCCATGACCACCGGCCAGATCTGCGGGAAGCTGTCGGATAGCGAGGTCTTGGCCCAGCTGACGATGAAGGCGCCACAAGCCGCACCCACGATCGACAGACGCCCGCCGACGGCACAGAACACCACCATTTCGATCGAGGCCACCGCGCCAATGAAGGTGGGCGACATGAAACCCACCTGCAGGGTGAAGAACGCCCCGCCAATGGCTGCGAACACCGACGCCATGACGAACACGAACACCTTCATGTTGGCCACGTCGTAGCCGGAGAAACGCACTCGGTCTTCCTGGTCGCGCATGGCGATGAGCAGGCGCCCGAAGCGACTGTTGATGATGAAATTGCCCACCAGAAGACATAGCAGCAGGGCAATACAGCAGGCGTAGTAGAGGATGTATTTCGCGCCGTCGGTGCGGATATCCCAGCCCAGCAGCGTGCGCAGGTCGGTAATGCCGTTGATGCCGCCGGTGTAGCCCTGCTGACCGACGATGAGAATGGTCAGAATCACCGCGATCGCCTGGGTGATGATGGCGAAATACACACCGCCCACCCGGCGCTTGAACATGGCATAGCCGATCAGCCAGGCGAAGAAGGCCGGCACCGCGATCACCGCGAACACGGTAAACGCGAAGCTGTGGAAGGGTTCCCAGAACCAGGGCAGTTCGGTGAGCTGGTTCCAGTCCATGAAGTCGGGAATGCCCGGTGTGGTCTGGATCTTGGTGGCTTCGGGCGTGGAGGCTTCCAGCTTGAGGAACATGGCCATGCAATAGCCGCCCAGGCCAAAGAACACGCCCTGGCCGAGACTCAGAATGCCGCCATAGCCCCAGCACAGCACCAGACCGACGGCCACGAAGGCATAGGTCAGATACTTGCCGAACAGATTCAGACGAAAGATTTCGGTGGTGGCGGGCAGCAGCACCATCAGAATCGCGGCGATCACCGCAATCTGGATCAATGCCGATGTGCCGCCGAATGCCTTGATGAGACGTTGCACGATGACTCTCCCGGGCCGCCTAGCGGCGCACCTTGCTGGCGAACAGGCCCTGCGGACGCAGCATGAGGATCACGACCACGGTGAGCAGGGTGAAGACTTTGGCCATCGAACCCGACCAGAAGAACGACAGGATCGACTGCGACTGGGCGATGCCGAATGCCGATACCACGGTGCCCAGCAGACTGGCCGCGCCGCCGAATACGACCACCAGGAAGGTATCGACGATATACAGCGAGCCGGTGGTCGGGCCCGTGGAGGCGATGGTGGTAAATGCCGCGCCGGCCACGCCGGCGATGCCGCAGCCCAGCGCGAAGGTCATGCGATCGACGCGGTCGGTATTGATGCCGGCGGCATTCGCCATGCTGCGGTTCTGGGTGGTCGCCCGTACCTTGATACCCCAGCGCGAGCGATAGAGCAGGGCAAACAGGGCGATCGTGAGTACCAGCGTGATCGCGAGAATGAACAGCCCGTTGAGCGGGATATCGATCATGTCGGTGGCGCGGTAGGAGCCCAGCAGCCAGTCCGGCATGGTGACGGTCTTTTCGCGCGGGCCGAAGACCGAGCGAAACACCTGCTGAAGAATCAGGCCCAGACCCCAGGTCGCCAGCAGCGTATCCAGCGGTCGGTTGTAGAGATAACGGATCATGAACCGCTCGACCAGATAGCCGAGCGCGAACGTGCCGATAAAGGCCGCGACGATGGCGACCGGGAAGTACCAGGTGAGCGCGGTCGCGCCCCATTCGGCAGCCTGGTACGACACGAGATAGGTGATATAGGCGCCCAGCGTCAGGAATTCGCCGTGGGCCATGTTGATCACGCCCATCTGGCCGAAGATGATCGCCAGCCCCAGGGCCATGAGAAGAAAGACGCAGAACAGGCTCAGGCCTGAAAACCCCTGCATCACAAAGATTGCGGTCAATTCCTGTGCGGTGAAGTCGCCCATGGTTGCTCCCTTGGGCGTCTGCCGAGGCGCTGAGATGCCCCGGCAGACGCGTGTTGCTCAAGCGGTCAGGGGTTGGCCTAGTAGCCTTCCGGGAACGGGTTCGGCTCGATCACGTCGGATTCCCAGACCACCTTGGCCTGGCCGTCGCTGCCCCACTGGCCGATACGGGTGCGCATCCACAGATGGTGGTTGGGGTCGACCTTGGTATAGCCGTGCGGCATGCCGGTCTTCCATTCCATGTTGTCGGAGGCGGCGACCACCTTGTCGACATCGAAGCTGCCGGCTTTTTCCACCGCGCGCTTCCACAGCCACGGGCCGAGATAGGCGGATTCGGTCACGTCGCCGATGACGGCGTCCTCGCCGTACTCTTTCTTGAATGCGGCGACAAAGTCCTTGTTCGCCGGGATATCCAGGCTCTGGAAATACTTCATCGACGAGTAAAAGCCTTCGACGTTCTGCTTGCCGATACCCAGCACTTCGTCTTCGGTGACGGAAATGGTGAGCATGGGCTGGCGCTTGGCGGTCATGCCGGCCGCCTTGAGCTGCTTGAACCACGCCACGTTGGAGCCGCCGACCACGGCCGCGAAGACCAGGTCCGGACGCTTGAGCTTGATCTTGTTGATCAGCGAACCGAACTGGGTATTGCCCAGCGGGTAGTAGTCCTCACCGACCACGCGCCCGCCGAGATGCTTCTCGATATGGGTGCGTGCGATCTTCATGGACGTACGCGGCCAGATATAGTCGGAGCCGACCAGATAGAACGTCTTGGCGCCCAGTTCCTTGTTGGCCCAGTTCAGGGCTGCCAGGATCTGCTGGGTGGCCTCCTGGCCGGTGTAGAACACGTTATGCGACTGCTCCAGGCCTTCGTAGAAGGTCGGGTAGTAGAGCAGGCCGTTGTTCTGTTCGAACACCGGCAGCACGGCCTTGCGCGAGGCCGAGGTCCAGCAGCCGAACACGGTGGCGACCTTGTCGCCCTGGAGCAGTTTGCGGGCCTTTTCGGCAAAGGTCGGCCAGTCGCTGGCGCCGTCTTCGACCGTGTACTTGATCTGACGGCCCAGCACGCCGCCCTGTTCGTTGATCTGCTTGATGGCGAGCTTTTCGGCCTGGATCGAGCCGGTTTCGCTGATCGCCATGGTGCCGGTCAGCGAATGCAGAATGCCCACATTCACGGTGTCGTCGGTCACGGCCAGACCCGTGGTCATGACCTCGTCGGTGGCCGGTGCCGCGGCCTGGGCGGCGCCGAACAGCGTGGACGCGCCCAGCGTCACGGCGGTCAGGCCGGCGAGCCATGATCGGCTCAGGGTATGCAAATTCATCGATAGTCTCCCTTTGGGTAACGAAACAGACCGCGCTCGCCGCCATCGGGTAAAGCCGGATCGGCGCCGGCGGCCTCGCTCGTCATTCAGACTGGCCTGTCTCATCCGAGCCGCCCATACGCCGATCAACGCACCGGCCTACGTCATTTGACGCATTCGCCTGCTGCAGCCACGCGGCCGATGCTGGGTGGCCGTGGCCCGCGCCATGCGCGCGTAATGGCGCGTTTCCTGCAGGCGGGCTATCGGCCTTTTGCTGTGCCCGTTGCGGGCTTTAGAACGACTTGTTTCATGGACAACGCACCCCAACGCATCGTCAAGATCCGGCGTGCCTATAACCGCTGGGTCGGCGACGAAACGCTCGAGGACTACGCGCTGCGCTTTACCGCGCGCACGTTTCGTAAATGGTCCGAGCTGCGGATCGCCAATACCGCGCTGGGCGGTATTTCGTTTCTGGCGCTGGAAGCGATCGGTGCGGTGCTGATGATGAGCTACGGCTTCGTCAACGCGGCCTGGGCGATCGCTGCCGTATGTACCGCCATATTCCTGGTCGGGTTGCCGATCAGCTACTACGCTGCGCGCTACGGTGTGGATATCGACCTGCTTACCCGCGGCGCGGGCTTTGGCTATCTCGGCTCGACATTCACGTCGCTGATCTATGCCAGCTTCACGTTTCTATTCTTCGCGCTCGAAGCCGCGATCATGGGTCAGGCGATCTCGATGTATTTCGGGGTCTCGTTGCCGGTGGCCTATCTGGTCAGCGCGCTGGCGGTCATTCCGCTGGTGACCTTCGGCATTACCGCAATCAACCGCCTGCAATGGTTCACCCAGCCGATCTGGCTGGTGCTGCTGGTGTTGCCCTATATCTGCGTGGCCCTCAAACGGCCGGAAACCTTTACCGATTTCGTCGGTTTCGTCGGCCGCCAGCATGACGGCAGTTTCAGCTGGGGCGCATTCGGTGCGGCCTGCGGGGTGGCGCTGGCGCTGATTGGGCAGATCGGCGAACAGGTGGATTACCTGCGTTTCCTGCCCGAGAAAAAACACGCCAACCGGCTGCGCTGGTGGTCGGCAGTCATCGTCGCCGGGCCGGGCTGGGTAATCATGGGCGGCCTGAAGATGTTCGGCGGGGCGCTGTTAGCGTTTCTCGCACTTCAGCATGAGTTGCCCTTCGAACAGGCCACCGAACCCACGCATATGTACCAGGTGGCCTTTGGCTATGTGTTCGATTCGCCCGGCGTGGTGCTGGCTGCGACCGTAGCGTTCGTGATCGTCTCCCAGGTCAAGATCAACGTCACCAATGCCTATGCCGGTTCGCTGGCCTGGTCGAATTTCTTCGCCCGGGTCACGCGTAGTCATCCCGGGCGGGTCGTATGGCTGGTATTCAATGTGCTGATTGCACTCATCCTGCTCGAAGTCGGCGTGTTCTCCGCGATCGAACGGGTGCTGGGGTTGTATGCCAATGTCGCCGCGGCCTGGATCGGGGCGTTGGCGGCCGATCTGGTGATCAACAAGCCGCTCGGCCTTTCGCCCAAGGGCATCGAGTTCAAGCGTGCGCATCTCTACGACATCAACCCGGTCGGCATCGGCGCCCTCGCGATTGCCAGTGCATTATCGCTGGCGGCCTATACCGGCCTGTTCGGCCAAGCCCTGCGCGCGGCCGCGCCGCTGCTGGCCCTGGGCGGGGCCTTCACCATCGCACCGCTGATTGCCTGGGCGACCGGCGGGCGCTTCTATCGCGCCCGACGCCCGGCCAGCCCCCTGCAGCTGGCCCCCGATGGCGCCGCCCAGGCGCGTTGTGTGCTGTGTCGCAACCGCTTCGAAGTGGAGGACATGGCGCTGTGTCCGGCCTATCGCGGCACGATCTGTTCGTTGTGCTGCAGCCTGGATATGCGTTGTGGCGATCGGTGCCGGCCGCAGGCCACGGTGTCGGCCCAGGCCGCGAGTGTGGTTCGACGTGTACTGCCGAAGTCGGTCTTGCCGCATCTTTATACGCGACTGGTGCGCTATGGGCTGGTGTTGGGATTGCTCAGCGTGGTCGTATTCGGTGCGCTGGTCGCAGTCTATGCGCAGGTCGCGCCGCTGGTATCGGCCAGCGATACGGCGCTGTTGTTCGATATCTTCATACGCACCTTTTTGCTGATGACCGCGCTGACCGGCGTGCTGGCCTGGTGGCTGGTGCTCACCCGCGAAGCACGCACCGTCGCCCAGCAGGAAACCTCGCGCCAGACCCAGCTACTCATGCGCGAAATCCGCGCCCATGAAGAAACCGATGCCAAGCTGCAGAAAGCGACCCAGGAAGCCGAGGCCGCCAACCGGGCCAAGAGCCGCTATGTATCGGGCCTGAGCCACGAACTGCGTACGCCTTTGAACAACGTGCTCGGTTATACCCAGTTGCTGCTGCGTGATCATCGCCTGGCAAGCGACCAGTCGGCCAAGCTGGCCACCATTCAGCGCAGCGGCGAACATCTGCTCGCGCTGGTTGACGGTCTGCTGGATATCGCGCGTATCGAGGCCGGACGCATCAGCCTGAATATCGGTGAGATCCATACCGCGGCACTGCTCGATCAAATCGATGCCATGTTCGCTCCGCAGGCCCATGCCAAGGGCCTGGATTTTCGGATCGAGCGAATCGGGCGTATCCCGCCCGTCGTGCGTGGCGACGAACAACGGCTACGCCAGATTCTGATCAATCTGGTCGGCAATGCGATTCGCTTTACCCGCACCGGTTTGGTGCGTTTGCGGATCGGCTATGCCTGGGAAGTCGCCACATTCGAGGTCATCGACACCGGTCCGGGGATCGACGAGGACAAGCTCGAACAGATATTTCTGCCGTTCGAACGGCTGGACGCCGATCTGAGCGGCCTGACCACTGGCACCGGCCTGGGTTTGACCATCTGCCGGCTACTGACCCAGTTCATGGGCGGCGAACTGGCGGTCAAGCACGCCGACGGCGGCGGTAGTCATTTCACCCTGCGCCTGTTTCTGGCCCGCAGCAAGCAGCGCCTGGCCGGCGCCGATTCAGGCGAGAATGCGTCGACCACCGGCTATAGCGGGCCACGGCGGCATGTATTGCTGGTCGATGATCTGGCCGATCAACGCGCGATCCTGCGCGATTTTCTGGAACCGCTGGGTTTTGCCATCGACGAATGCAGCGATGGCGCGAGCGCGTTGCACTGGCTGGCCACCGAACAGACCGATGCCATCGTCATGGATGTCGCCATGCCCGGCCTGGATGGTTTCGAAACCGCCCGGCTCATCCGCGCGCGCAACCTGTGTAGCGCGCCGATCGTGGTGGTTTCGGCCAACGCCTACGGCGAGGATGTCGCGCGTAGCCAGGCTGCCGGTTGCGATGCGTTCCTGCCCAAACCCGTCGATATCACCCGCCTGCAATCCACGCTGGCAACGTTATTGCATCTGGAATGGATACCGGCGTCGCCGGCGCGCCTGCCACCGGCCGTGGGCGGGGCCGAGGATGGCGAAACCCTGGCCGGGGCGGGGCTGCCGCCAAGGCTTTTGCAGCGGCTATCCGCTGCGCTCGAAACCGGGGTCATGAACGGGGTGCAGGCAGTGATCGACGATATCGAACGTGCCGTGCCGGACGGTGAGGCGCAAACGCGCGTCTTGAGAGAGGCCGCACGCCGGTTCGAGTTCGATCGCCTGCGTCGGCTGGTGGCCTCGGCATCGAGCGCGACGAGCGAGGGAGACAGCCTATGAGCGTGGCTTACGACAATACGACGGACTGGCCGACGACATCTGCGCCGGCGCTCGTGCGCGGCGTGGTGCTCGTGGTCGACGATCAGCCGGAAACGCTGGCACTGTTATCGGAAGTGCTCGATCACGAAGGCTATACCGTGATCGTTGCCACCGATGGCGCGACCGCGCTCGAGCGGGCCCGCATGATCACCCCGGATGTGGTGCTGCTGGATGCGCTGATGCCGGGCATGGACGGCTTCGAAGTATGTCTGCGCATGAGTGCGGATGCCGTACTTGCCAGCGTGCCGGTGATCTTCATGACCGGACTCACCGAAAGCGAACATATCGTCAAGGGTTTTCGGGCCGGCGGTGCCGACTATGTAACCAAGCCGGTCAAGCCGGACGAAGTGTGTGTGCGCGTGGAAGCACACCTCAAGCGCGCCCAGGCCCAGCGCCGGGCGGATATGGTCGTCAATGCGGGCGGGCGTGCGGCGATCATCGCCGATCACGAAGGCCGGGTCCGTTGGCACAGCTCGCGTGCGGCGGCTTTTCTGCAACGCTATCTCGGTGTCGACCGACAAGGCTTATTGCCGGTCGCGCTGGTGCGCTGGATGCGCCAGGCCGAGCCGTCGTCAAGACCCTATGAAGTCGCCGACGGCCAGGCGCGGTTGTCGATCCGGCTGGCCGGGCCCGCGGGTGGCGATGGCTGGATACTCACGCTCATCGAATTCGACGACGAAGCCTCGATCAACGATTTCGTCGAGCGCTTCGGGCTCACCCCGCGTCAGGCCGAGGTGCTGCTCTGGGTATCGCGGGGCAAGACCAATCGCGATATCGGTGAAATCCTCGCGATGAAGCCGCGCACGGTGAACAAACACCTTGAGCATATCTTTCCCAAGCTGGGCGTGGAGACGCGCGCGGCCGCGGCGGCCACGGCCTTGCAGGTGATCGGGCCTTAGCGCGAACCCGCGCCTAGGCCGGGCGTCGATCCGCCCAGCGCAACCAGCGCCGCACCAGGCGGATACTCAGCCAGAGCGTGACCAGCAGCCAGCCGGCGGTGGCAATGAACACGGCCAGCATGAGCGTGCCGATGCCCAGTTCCGGCCAGGCCGCGGCCAGCGTCTCTGCCGGATGGGGCGCATAGGCCAGCGTGTTGAGTACGGTCATGGCGCTGGTGAAAAGCGTCGGCAGGGCGGCCAGCGGTGCGACAAGCACGAACAGCAACGCCAGCACCGACAGGGCATGATGGCGGCCCAGCCAGCGATGATGCGAAGCCACGAGCGCCTCCTGGCCGGCGGCCGCCCACCAGTGCAGCAGGGCGATGACGGCCATGACCGGCAGCAGCAGAATACCGACCCCGAGCCAGAGTGCGGCCACGATGGCCGCGGCGACGATATAGCCGATCGTCACCGGCGTGGCGTCTGCGTTGACGGGCGTGTTCACGGCGTCATGCCCGGCATGGCGCGGTGTTCGGCAAAGGCGAGCACGCCCCGAATGAAGCGATACACGCCCCAGACCCAGAGAATCGCGTAGCCGATAAAGCCGATCATCACGAAGCTCAGCACGAAACAGATCAGCGACCACGCCAGCGTGAACCAGAAGGTGCGCATCAGCCAGCGGTGGTGGCTATAGGCCACGCGATCCCGACAGTCGCCCATCTTGACGTGGTTGATGATGACGCCGGCAATCGCGGTAATGCCGTTGAAAAAGCCCAGCCCGTAGAGGATATAGGTCACCAGCAGCACATTGCGCTCGAGCTCGCGGCGGGATACGCCGGTATCGTCGATTGGCTTGTCGATTAGCTTGTCGCCTGGCTGGCTCATCGGCTGGACCTGTTCGAATGCGTGGGCGGCAACATGGGGTACGTACGTCGCGGTTTGCTAGACTCGTGATTCGTCTGGATGCTCAACATTCTCGGAACCGGCATGCTTCAACTGTTCACGCACCATCGCAGTGTCTCCGCGCATCGCGTGCGTATCGCGCTCAATTACAAGGGTGTGTCCTACAAGTCGATATTCACCGACATGGACCATACCCGTGGCGATCGGTTGAGCTATCTCAATGTCAATCCGCAAGGGCTCATCCCGGCCCTCTGGGCCGAAGACGACCTGGTGATTTCCCAGTCGTCGGCCATTCTAGAGTACCTGGAGGAGCGCTATCCTGAACGACCGCTGCTGCATGGCGATATTGCCGAGCGCGCGCGTATTCGCTCGTTTGCCCAGATCGCCATTGCGGATACCCATCCGCTGAATAATCTGCGCGTGCTGCGCTATCTGCGCGATGCCATGAACGTGCCCTACGAAAAACGGCGCGAATGGTTTGAACACTGGATTCACAAGGCCTTCGCGCCGATGGAATCGATTCTGGCCGCGCATGCGCGCGAGCACGACGAACAAAGCTACTGCTTTACCGAAAAGCCGAGTCTGGCCGATGTGTGCCTGGTGCCCCAGGTATCCATGGCGGCCCGTTACGACGTCAACCTCAGCGATTACCCGACCATCCGCCGGGTTTATCGTGCCTGCATGACACTTGCCGCATTCCAGGCCGCCGACCCGGAAACCCAGCCTGATACCGGCCGCTAGGGTAGCGTCTTAGACTATTGTCGCAGTCCGTGCGCGGTGTTTTGCGCGTACGGCGAAGCCCTGGTTGGCTCAAGCGTATGTTGCGCCATGTAAGGCGCGGGACAGGGTTTGATCGTAGTGCTTGTGAATGACGCACACCCCGGTCTAGGGTGGCGGCATCGACCACCCAGATGTGTAGGCGGCGGGTAATGAGCACGATAGCCACGATAGTTGCAGATGTGCGGGCAAGGGCGAACGGTTTCGAGCCGGCCGAGCGCCGCGACCTGTTGTTGCGCTTTGTCGATGCCTGGTTCGAAGGCATCACCCTCGACGAACTCGCCGCGCGATCGGTGGAGGCGCTTTACACCGCGGTCTGCGACCAGTTCGAGCTGCTTTGCCAGCCGCGCCGGAAGCAGGACATCGCCGTGCTCACCCGCGCGCTCGACGCCAGCGAAGGCGCCTGTGATACGGCCTTGCTGGTGCTCGCCGATGACATGAGCTTTATCGTGGATACCGTGAGCATGGCCGTGCGCGAGGCCGGGGCCGATATCGACTGGATGATGCATCCGATTCTGCGCGTTACGCGCGATTCGGCCGGCGTGCCCACCGATATTCGCAGCGCCTCGGACAGCGCCGAACACGGCGACGAGGAATCGTTGCTGCGTCTGGAATTCGCCGCCCCCGCCGGTCTGGATCGCGACGCGCTGGTCGAACGCGTGCATCGTAACCTGGGCGATCTGGCGCGCGTGGTCGGCGACTGGCAGGCGATGCGGCGGCAGTTGCAAAAGGTCGTGGCCGAGCTGGATACCGTGCCCAGCGGCATGGATATCGACGAATGCGAACAGACCCAGGCGTTTCTGCGCTGGCTGGCGGACGACCATTTCACGCTGCTGGGCTATCGTCAGCGCGAAGTGCAGATCGGCGAAGACGATACCGACACCATGGTCGACATGCCCGGCACCAGTCTCGGGCTGCTGCGCGAGGATCGTCAGGATATCGACCCGGACGGCTATGTGGCGCCGGCCGCGGCACTGGATAAGTACAGCCAGTCGCCGCGTATCGTGGTAGTGGCCAAGGCCAACCGACGCTCGTGGATTCATCACGCCGAAACCATGGACGTGATCGCCATCAAGCGTATGGACGACATGGGCAACGTGATCGGCGCCCATCGTTTTCTGGGGCTGTTTTCGGGCGAGGCCTATGCCATGAGTCCGCGTCAGATCCCGTTGCTGCGCCAGAAGGTGCGTGACGTGGCGGCCCGGGCGGCGCTGCGTCCGCGCTCGCACAGCGCCAAGAGCCTGCGCTACATCCTCGAAACCTTCCCTCGCGACGAGTTGTTCCAGTCCTCGGAGGACGAGCTCTACAACACCGTCATGGGCATACTCGGCATGCGGGAAACCGAGCGCCTGCGCCTGTTCATGCGCCGCGATCGTTATGCCCGGTTTCATTCCTGTCTGGTGTATGTACCACGCGAGCGCTACACGGTCCGCCTGCGTGCACAGATTCAGGCCGAACTCGAACGCAGTCTGCACGGGCGCGCCCAGGAATCGGATGCCCAGTTTCTGCGCGGCGCGCTGGTGCGTATTCATTATCAGATCGCCATCGAGGCCGAGACGGTCGATACGCCCGACGCCCGGACGCTCGAACAGACGTTGATCGCGGCCACACGCGCCTGGCCGGACCGCTTTGCTGCCGTGGCCGAGGCGCGCGGGCAGGTCATGCCGGCCTATGCGCGGGCCTTCGACAGCGCCTATCGCGGGCGTTTTACCGCCCAGACCGCGGTCGACGATGCCACGCTGCTGTCCACGGTCCAGGCCGGCGGCGCGCCCGTGCTGCGGGTGGTCGGCGTGGACGGTCATACCGTGCAGCTCAAGCTCTATGGCAGCGGCGAGGAGACGCCGCTGTCGGCGACCATGCCGATTCTCGAGAATTTCGGTTTGTCGGTGCATACGCAGCGGCCATACCGGGTCGAACGCGCCGGCCAGGATCGCCAGTGGATCCACGAATACGAAGCCGATCACCCGGATGCCCAGGCGCTGATGGAAAATGGCTGCGGCGAGAACGTGGCCGAGGCCTTTACCGACGTCATGTCGGGCGCGGCCGAAAACGATGGCCTCAATCGGCTGATCGTGGCTGCCGGCTTCACCCCGCGTCAGGTCGTGCTGGTGCGCACGATCACCCGTTATCTGCTGCAGACCGAGCTGCCGTTCTCGCCCGACTATATCCAGCAACAGCTGGCCGGCCATGCGGATCTGGTGGAGCGCTTCGTGCGCCTGTTCGAGGCGCGATTCGAGCCGGGCCAGGCCGGCGCCGACGATGCCCAGCAGCAGACCGAGATCGATCAGCTGCTCGACGATGTCGCCAGTCTCGATGCCGATCGCGTGCTGCGCGCTTTCCATGGCGTGGTGCAGGCCACTCTGCGTACCAACTACTACCAGCGCGACACCCAGGGCGCATTCAAGCCCTATGTCAGTATCAAGCTGGACCCGGCGGTGATGCCCGAACTGCCGCGGCCGTTGCCGATGTTCGAGACCTTCGTCTACGCGCCGGAAGTGGAAGGCGTGCATCTGCGCGGCGGCAAGGTCGCCCGCGGTGGGTTGCGCTGGTCCGATCGACGCGAGGATTTTCGCACCGAAGTGCTGGGTCTGATGAAAGCCCAGATGGTCAAGAACGCGGTCATCGTGCCGGTGGGCGCCAAGGGCGGTTTCGTGGTCAAGAACGCGCCCGCCGACGAATCGCGCGAGCTGCGCCAGGCCCGTGGCATCGCCTGCTACAAGATATTCATTCGCGGGCTGCTGGATATCACCGACAATCGCGTCGGTCAGGCGATCGAGGCGCCCAAGGATGTCGTGCGCCGCGACGGCGACGACCCCTATCTGGTGGTCGCGGCCGACAAGGGCACGGCCACGTTCTCGGATATCGCCAACGGCCTGTCGCAGGCCTATGGTTTCTGGCTTGACGATGCCTTTGCCTCGGGCGGCTCGGCCGGTTACGACCACAAGGCCATGGGTATAACCGCGCGCGGCGCCTGGGAGGGCGTCAAACGTCATTTTCGGGAAATGGGCCGCGATATTCAGCGCGAGCCGTTCACGGTGGTGGGCATCGGCGATATGGCCGGCGATGTGTTCGGCAACGGCATGCTGCTTTCCGAGCAGATCAAGCTGGTCGCCGCCTTCAACCATATGCATATCTTCATCGATCCGAACCCGGATCCAGCGGTAAGTTTTGCCGAACGCAAGCGCCTGTTCGAGTTGCCGCGCTCGGCCTGGAGCGACTACGACAGCACGCTCATTTCGCCCGGCGGTGGCGTGTTCGATCGCAGCGCCAAGACCATCGAACTCTCCGAGGAGGCGCGTGCGGCCCTGGATATCGATGCAGCGCGCCTGAGTCCGCTGGAACTGATCAACCGCATCCTCAAGGCGCCGGTGGATCTGCTCTGGAACGGCGGCATCGGTACCTATGTGAAGGCGCGCACCGAATCCCATGCCAAGGTCGGCGATCGGGCCAACGATGGCCTGCGCGTGAACGGGCGCGATTTGCGTTGTGCCGCGGTCGGCGAGGGCGGCAATCTGGGCCTGACCCAGGCCGGGCGTATTGAATATGCGCTGGCTGGCGGGCGGCTGAATACCGACGCCATCGACAATTCCGGCGGTGTGGATTCCTCCGATCTGGAAGTCAATATCAAGATCGCGCTCGGCACGGTCGAGGCCGGCGGCGCGCTCACCCGTGAGGATCGCAATACATTACTGGCCTCGATGACGCCGGACGTGATCGATCTGGTGCTGACCACCAACTATCTGCAGACCCAGCAGATCAGCCTCATGGAGGCCGAGGGGCTCACCCGCTTCGACGAACAGGTGAGCTTCATGCGTGCGCTCGAGCGCGAAGGCCGTCTTGACCGGCGCCTGGAACGCCTGCCTGACGACGAAACCATCGAAGAGCGTGCCCGCAATCGTCAGGGGCTGACGCGCCCGGAACTGGCCGTGCTCATTTCCTATAGCAAGATCGCGCTGGCTGATGGCGTGCTCGCCAGCGAATTGCCGGACGATCCCTGGTTCGCCCATCTGCTGGAAGCTGGCTTCCCGTCGGCCATGGTCGAACAGTTCCCGGACGCGGTGTTGAACCACCGCCTCAAGCGCGAACTCATCACCACGCTGATCACCAACCAGATGGTCGATCGCCTGGGTATCGCCACGGCCCACCGGCTGCCGGCCGGGTTCGGCGCACGTATGGATGCAGCCGTGCGTGCCTATGTGCTGGCCGATGCCTGGCTGGGCGGCGAAGCGCTGTTTACCGATATCGAGGCGCTGGATAATCAGTTGCCCACCGAGCATCAGTACGCGTTGCACAAGATCGTGATCGGCCTGCTCAAGCACGCGATGAGCTGGTGGCTGGGCACGCCCGGTATCCAGGGCGATCTGTCGTCATTGGTCGAACGCTATCAGCAGGACGCCCAGCGGCTGTTGGCGCGTCTGCCCGACTATCTGGTCGGCGGCTATGCCGAGCGTTGGCAGGCCGATCGCAGCGCCTGGGTCGAAGCCGGCCTGGACGACGACTTTGCCTGCCGGATCGCCAGCGCGGATGCCGGCGGCGGCATCATGGACGTGGTATCGCTGGCGGATGAACGCGGGCGCGATGTCGAATCGGTTGCCGCGCTGTATTTCGCGGTCGGCGACGCGCTGTCGGTGCACTGGCTGCAGGGCGCGATCCATGCCTTGCCGGCAGACGGGCGCTGGGCCGCGCTGGCGCGAACCAGCCTGCGTGGCGACAGCTACCGCATTCATCAGCAGATCGTCGCCCAGGTGCTCGATTTCGCCGGCGACGATCCGCTCACCGAATGGCGTGAAACCCATGCCCGTACGCTGGCCTTTATCGCGGCGCGCATGGACGAGCTCAAGGCCATCGATCAGCCGGCGCATGCCCATCTGACCGTGGCCGTACGCGACATGGCCCGGCTGGCGACCGCCCAGCCCACCAGTCTGGGCGGCGCGGCCTGAACGACAACGCGCCGCCGGTGCACGGCTCACCGGCGGGTACGCGATCGCGCATGGCCGGTGCGTTGATGCCGGGTGCAATGCTCGTGTTCGCCGCGGTGGGCTTTGGTGTGCAGTTTGTGCTGTCGCCCTCGGCCCCGGGTTTCAGCAGCTTCAATGCCCTGCACTTCGAGATCAACTATCTCGAGCACGGCTTTGTTCGACGCGCGCTCGTGGGCACGCTCTTTCAGGCCGTACCCGAGGCCGCGCGCACGCCGGCGATCGTGGTTTTCGGCTGGGTGGTCATCGCCGTGCTGGCCGGGCTCGTGACCCGGCTGCTGTACGTGCTGCGCAGACGTATGGATCGTGACCAGTTCCGCCTGCTGGCCGTTTTGTGGATCGCCGCGCCGTGGACGTTCATGAACCTCGGCTACGATTTCGCCCGCCTCGATCAGCTCAATCTGTTGTTGCTCGCGCTGAGTCTGTATCTGGTCTATCGAAACCGCATCGTCTGGCTCACGGTCGTGAGCGTGGCCGGCCTGCTCATCCACGAGGCCTATCTGTTTTATGGTCTGATACCGGTCCTGGCCCATGCCTGGGTGCGTTATCGGCCCGTCTCGTTAGCCACGGCCGTGGTCCGATTGGCATGGCCGGTCGCCGCGGGGCTTGCAACGCTTGTCACGATTGCGCTGGCCGGGCGCTATGAACCCGGCCGCGCGGCGCTGATCGACAGCCTGGGCACGCGCCTGGCCGATCCGAACCACAACGCCCTCAATGTCTGGCTACGCAGCGGGCTCGACAACCCGCACTATGTACTCGCACGACTCGACCAGGGCCTGTTCGGCGCGGCCGAGCTGCTGGTGATGGCCGCCCTGGTGTTAGCCGCCGTAGCCGTGGTGATCGGCTTTGCCCGTACCAACGGGCGCAGCGCCGACCCGTTCATCCTGTCGCCGCTGGCCGTGTTGCCCCTGTTCTGTTTCGGTATCGACTATGCGCGCTGGATGGGACTGATCGCCATTCTGAGCCTGACGGTCGTGACCACACGTCTGCTCGATGGCGGGTTCGGCCAATCCCGGCCGCTGAGCGCGCGTCATACCGGGCTCGCGTTGCTGGGGATGGCGCTTGCCGGGCCGCTGGGCAGCGTCCATCTGTTGCCGTTATGGGGCGATTAATTGCGTATCTAGACGGTTTTCACGGGTTAGGCGAGCCGTCGTGGGTCGCGCTAAGCAGGATCTGACTGCCGATAGCGCTGTCGCCGCCAGGCCAGCGGCGTGGTCGCGGTCCAGCGTTTGAAGGCACGTTGGAAAGCGCTTTGTTCGGAAAAACCGAGCCGGTGGCTGATATCGCCGACCGACAGTCCGGCATCGCCGAGATAGCGCAGGGCCAGCGTATGGCGCGCCGCGTCGAGGCTTTTGCGAAAGCTGGTGTCGCGGCTGTTGAGCCGCTGCTGGAGCGTACGTTCGTTGATCTGCAGGGCTGCGGCGGCATCGGCCAGGGTAGGGGCGGGCATGCCGAGGCTGGCCAGCAGCCAGTTCTGTAGTTGGTCGACGATGTCCTGCGATGCGACCCGGCGCGCGCTCTGGTCGATTTCGGCGCTCATATAAGCGGTCAGCTGGGCATCGGCGCCGCGCAGGGGCAATGCCAGTAGCGCGGCATCGAAACAGATACGCGAGGCGCTACAGCCAAAGTGCACGTCGCAGCCGAAGAAGTGGCGATAAATCGCCGGATCGCCCTGGGCGCGATGTTCGAATTCGACCCGCAGGGGCGAGGCGTCGTGCCCGCTTGCCCAGCGCGCGAAATTGAGCCAGGCCGCAAAGGCTTCTTCGAGCACGGCGGGCATGACCGGGCGCGGGCCGTGCCATTCGATCGCCACGTCGTCTGTGCGTTCGACGAAGCGCCCCTCGCCGATGGCATTGACCAGATGCGCAAAGCGCGCCTGATAGGCCAATGCTTCGCCCAGGGTTGCGCAATGACGCAACAAAAATCCCAGCCGCCCCCAGCGGCCTGGCTGCGCGTCCATACCGAATTCCAGTCCGATCAATGGATTATGCAGCCGGGCGATGCCTGCCCATAACAGCTGTTCGTAATACGCGGCATCGATACAACGCTGGGGCAGCACCAGCGCGGCCGGCTCCAGGCCGCAGGCATGCAGCAACGCGGCCCGTTCGAGCCCCGCGTTTTCCAAATGATCGAGCAGCGCGCTGACCAGTGAAACCGCGACGGTGGCGTGCATCGGCGAACTAGGGGCTATACGCAAAGCCTATTATTCAACCAGGATGGCGTCTGGGGTCAATTTTTTTGACTCCAAGATTCGCTAATTTCGTCCTATCAACAGCATAGGAATACCAAGCGCATGCGGCGATGGAACGGCTGGGGCGACGATACGATCGACAGGAAGCTGCCGGCCACGGCGCGCGCGTTTCTGGAGTCGCGGCTGGGCCGGGGCGATGCGCTGCCCGATGAAAGTCTGGCGAACGCCTGTGCCCAGGTGCCCGAGTCGCGCGTCGATGCGTTGCCGGGGTTCGATCGGTCCGCCGAGGCCCGGCTACGCCATGCGCATGGCCAAAGTTTTGCCGATTGGGCTGCGCTTCGGCATGGACATGTCGGCCCCTTTCCGGATGCGGTGGCGTCGCCTGCAACCCATGAACAGACCCGGGCAGCGCTGGATGCCGCGCGCAGGGCCGGGGCGGTGGTCATCCCCTATGGTGGTGGCACCAGCGTGGTCGGCCACTTGAAGGTGATCGACGACGGCCGGCCGGTAGTCAGCGTGGATATGAGTGCCTGTGCGCGTCTGCTCGATCTCGATGTGCACGATCGTATTGCGCGTATCGGCGCGGGTGCTGCCGGGCCGGTGGTCGAAGCCCAGTTGCGTGCGCAGGGTTTTGTGCTCGGCCACTATCCGCAGTCGTTCGACTATTCCACGCTCGGCGGGTGGGTCGTCACCCGTTCGGCCGGCCAGCAGTCGCGCCGTTACGGGCGTATCGAGCGTTTGTTGCACGGCGCACGCCTGGCCTGCCCGAATACGGATTTCGAGGTCGGCGGCCAGGTGGCTTCATCGGCCGGGCCGGATCTTCGCGAACTGGTGCTCGGTAGCGAAGGCCGGCTGGGTATCGTGACCGAGGCGACAGTGCATATCACCCCGATCGCCGAGCGCGAATCCCTTCATGCCGTGTTCTTTGCCGACTGGCAGGCCGCGCTCGCGGCAGCCCGCGCGATGACGCAGGCTGGGTTGCCCGTATCGATGCTGCGCGTATCCAACGAAGAGGAAACCGATACCCAGCTGCGTATTGCGGGCCACGAATCGGCCATCGCCTGGCTGCGCCGTTATTTGAACGTGCGTGGTATCGGCGATCGGCCGGCCATGATGATGCTTGGCATCACCGGCAGCCGGCGCGACACGCGCCGCCTACGCGCGGATGCGCTGGCCCTGGCCCGCCATGCGGGTGGGGTGCACGTGGGCACGGCCATGGGCCGCGTCTGGGCGAAAAACCGGTTTGCCGGGGCCTATCTGCGTAATGGGCTGTGGGATGCCGGTTTTGCGGTCGACACCATGGAAACAGCCGTGCCCTGGTCGCGGGCGACTGCGACCATGACTGCGATGCAGCAGGCGGCCCATCTGGCGCTGCAGGCTTTCGATGAGCGCGCGCTCGCCTTCGCCCATCTGTCGCATGTCTATGGGGCGGGCTGCAGTATCTACATGACCGTGGTCTGGCGGCGTGGGCGCGATTACGCGACCGACATGGCGCGCTGGCGCGCACTCAAGCAGGCCGTGAGCGAGGCGATCGTCGCCTGTGGCGGCACGATCAGCCATCAGCACGGCGTGGGTTTCGACCACGCGCGGTATCTGGGCGCTGAGAAGGGCGAGGCGGGCCTGGGCCTGATCCGCGCTGCGCTCGCCGAGCTCGACCCACAGGGCATGATGAACCCGCACAAACTCGTTTCGAGGTAGGCAGGCCTATGTGGAGCCAGCACTGGCGATCGGATTTCGAAACCGCCGCCGAGCAGTCATTCGATGTACTCGTGATCGGCGGCGGTATCACCGGCGCCGGGGTGGCGCTGGAAGCCGCTCGTGCCGGCCTGCGCGTGGCACTGATCGAGCAGAACGACTTTGCGTCGGGCACATCGAGCTGGTCGTCCAAGCTCGTGCACGGCGGGCTGCGCTATCTGGCCAGCGGCGACTGGCGGCTCACCCGTGAATCGGTGCAGGAACGCCAGCGCCTGATGCACGATCTGCCGGGGCTCGTGTCGCCGCTGGATTTCATGCTGCCGGTCTATGCGCATGACAAGCCGGGCCGCTGGGCGCTGTATGCCGCGCTGGGCGTCTACGATCTGATGGCGCACAAGCGCTATTCGCACTACATGAAGCCGGCCGCGTTCTGTAGCCATATGCCGTATCTGAACAGCGACGGCCTCAGGGGCGGCTTCGTGTATCGGGACGCGCTCACCGACGACGTACGCCTGACCCTGCGCGTGCTCATCGAAGCACGCGCGCATGGGGCGCTGGCAGCCAACTATGTGCGCGCCGACGAATTGCTGTTCGAGGCCGATACCGTGGTCGGCGCGCGGGTCAGTGATCGCGAAACCGGGCAGTGCTTCGATATTCGTGCAGGCGTGGTGGTCAATGCGACCGGGCCCTGGAGCGATCGCCTGCGTGCCCAGGTCGATGGCCCGGCCCAGCTGCGGCCGCTGCGCGGTTCGCATTTTGTCTTCCCGTTTCACGTGCTGCCGGTGGCCCGCGCGATCACGCTGTTTCACCCTACCGATCGGCGGCCGTTGTTCGCCATTCCCTGGCAGGGGGCGACCGTGTTCGGTACCACCGATCTCGATCACGACCAGTCGATGGACGAGGCGCCGCGCATGAGCGCGGCCGAGTCCGATTATCTGATCGAAGCGGCACGCCATTATTTTCCCGGCCGCGATATAAAGGCAGCCGATGCGCTCTCCAGTTTCGCGGGTGTGCGCCCGATCGTGCGCGGCGCGCCGGGCGCCTCGGCGTCCGAGGAATCGCGCGAATCGGCGATCGAGCGCGAGAAAGGGTTGATCACCGTCACCGGCGGCAAGCTCACCACTTTTCGCGTAACCGCCAACGATGTGCTCGAACAGGTAGGCGTCGCACTCGGCCGGCGCTTCGTGCGTAATGAAAAGGCCCCCATCATTCACGGCGTGCAGGGTGGCGAACACGCCCGTGGCGCGGTGCGGCACGGGCCGGAATTTGTGCAGATGGCCTCTCGGCCCGACGACGACACGCGCCTGGGTACGACCGACTACCGCTGGCGCGAACTGCGCTATGCGCTGGCGCACGAAGCGGTGGTTCATCTCGATGACCTGTTGCTGCGTCGCACCCGGGCCGGGCTGTTGCTCGCCGAGGGCGGGCTGGCCGAACTGCCGGCTCTGGAATCGCTGGTGCGCGACACGCTCGGCTGGGACGCAACGCGCTGGAATACGGAAGTCGAGCGCTATCTTGCGCACTGGCAACAGGTGCACGCGCCAGCATGAGCACGCGCGACCGGCTGCTGGCGATCGATGTCGGCACCCAGAGCGTGCGCGCGCTGGTATTCGATCGCCACGGCACACTGCATGCCCGCATACAGAGTCACATCGAGCCCCCGTATCATGCCCCCGAGCCGGGCTATGCCGAACAGCAGGCGTCGGTGTTCTGGGATGCGATCGTGGCGGCGTGCAAGGCCCTGCACCGCGAACATCCCGACATGGGCGCGCGTATTGCCGGCATGGCGTTGACCGCACAACGCGCGACCAGCGTATTTCTGGATGCCGATGACCAGCCCATCGGACCGGCGATTTCCTGGCTCGACCAACGCCGGGCGACCGAAGTGCCGGCCCTGCCGCGGCTGTGGCGAACCTTATTTGCCGTGCTGGGGCTGACCGGCACGATCGACAGCTTTCAGCGTGCTGCCCCCGCCAACTGGCGCGCCGCCCACACGCCCGAGGCGCATCGACGAACCCGCCGCGCCGTGCTGCTATCGGGCTATCTGGTGCATCGGTTGACCGGCGTCTGGCGCGACAGCGTGAGTGCCCAGGTCGGCTATCTGCCGTTCGACTACAAACGCCGCCGTTGGGCATCGCGCTTCGACTGGAAATGGCGGGCGGTGGCGATCGCACGTGATCAATTGCCGGAACTGGTCGAGCCGGGCGAACCGCTGGGCATGCTCACCGACGGGGCGGCACGTGCGTTGGGCCTGGCGCCGGGGCTGGGCGTATTCAGCGCCGGTGCGGACAAGGCCTGCGAGGTGCTCGGCTGTGGCGCAATCGATGCGCAGACAGCCTGCGTATCGCTGGGCACCACGGCCACGATCAATACCTGCCGCTCTGTCTATCGGGAGGTCACACGCTTCGTGCCGGCCTACCCGGCAGCAGTGCCGGGCTATTTCACCGACGAGATCCAGATCTATCGCGGTTTCTGGCTGGTGTCGTGGTTCAAGCAGGAATTCGCGCTGGACACCGTGGATGCCGCCGCGCGCGAACAGCGCGCCGCCGAGGCCCTGCTCGACGAGCGCATCGCGCCGATCGGCCCCGGCAGCGATGGCCTGGTGGTATTGCCGACCTGGTCGCCCGGCGTGCGTATACCCGGCCCGGAAGCACGGGGCGCGATTATCGGCTTTACCGATACCCACACCCGGGCCCATGTCTATCGCGCCATCCTCGAAGGCCTGGCATTCGCCCTGCGCGAAGGCCGCGAGCGTATCGAAAAACGTACCCACGGCCCGATCACCTGCCTGCGGGTGTCCGGCGGTGGCTCCCAGTCCGATCAGGCGATGCAGATTCTGGCCGATGTATTCGGCCTGCCGGCCGAGCGCGCGCATACGCATGAAACCAGTGGGCTGGGTGCGGCGATCAATACGGCCGTGGGCCTGGGCTGGTATGCCGACCATGCGGCCGCGGTCCAGGCGATGGTGCATGCGGGCGCGCATTTCGTGCCCAATCCGCTCGCGATCGCGGCCTACGACACGATCTATCGCGATGTCTTTCGCGGGCTGTACGCGCGTTTGAAACCGGTCTTCTGTCGGATTCGAACGACCTTCGGTACGCAGGCGGATTAAGGCCGCGAGCGCTGGGGCGGGTCAGCTGCGCATGCGCAGCGTGGCAACGATCCGGCTGGCCAGCACCGCCAGTGTGGCCGCGATAAACGGGTTCACCGCAAAACGAAAGCGCTGGTTTTCGTCCACTTCGAAGGCATTGCCGATCACGCTGACGTACATGATGTTGAGCCACAGAAAGATCAGCGTGGCATCGACTGCGCTCACCCGGCGCCTGATCGCACAGCGAACGAGCACGAACAGACCGTAGAGCACGGCCAGCGTATAGCCGATCGTGATCAGAATACCGATCTGGCCGTCTTCGAGATCGAATTTCGGTTCGGTGGGATAGATCGGCTGGCCGGCCAGCAACAGTGAAAACGCGCGGCTGTAGGGTTCGATCGCGGCCCGGTTGTCCTGCAGGAACGGATAATCGCTGGAGGGGCGCATGAACATCAACCACGCCGTGCCCATCGATTGCAGATAAAACTCGGGATGGATGCGCACCGCGGTGATGGCATCGGCCAGCGCCTGCTCCGACACATCCGCATAGGCCAGATGGTTGTAGTTCACATGGCCGGTGGACTTGCGCTTCTGATCGAGCACGGTGATGCCGGTGGGTTCGACCTTGTCGAAGATGTCGGCATACGCCTCGGGCGTGTTGAAGGGGAAATCCATTAGCGCCATGTCAGTGAGCGTACCGGCGGCGACCATGCGCTCGCGCTCGGGTTTGTCGATGGCCAGGGTCGTAAGTTTGGACAGACTCATGCCCATCCAGTCGGAGGTGGCGAAATGGCCGGTGACCATCAGATTCTTGCCGTACAGGGCGAACACCAGCACAAGCGGCACGAGCGCGGCCGCGAACACGGCCTTGCGATGGCCCGGCAGTACCAGCCCGCAGAACAGGGCCAGCACCACGAACCATTGCCACTGGAACATGGAGCGCGTATAGATCAACGCCGCCATGGCGAAAAACAGTGCCAGCGCGCGCACGAATGTGAAGCGTTCCATGCACAGATGAAACAGCCAGGCGATGGTGCCCAGCAGCGCCAGAATCATCAGCGTGTAATAGGGAATCGCCTCGTAGAGTACGAGCGCGGGGGTGAGCATGAACAGCGTCGCTACGCCGAAGGCCAGCTTCGGGTTGTCGGTGAGCTTGCGCACCAGCGAATACAGCAGCAGCACGCTGGCAATGGCCAGCGCGCTGTAGAGCGCACGAAACGCGATGGTGAGGGTGAGCGGATCGTCCCCGAGCTTGAGCACCAGGCCGATGACGAGGTTGTACAGCGGCGGCTGGCCCGGCATGTAGAACAGGCTTTCGGCCAGGTTTTCGCGTAGCAGTACCGGATCGAGTAGCTGCCAGGAGGTCGCGATCGGTTCCAGGTCGAAACGTACGCCCGCGGCGAAGAAACACAGCCGCGATATCACATAAATACCGATCAGCCAGAGTGCCGGATGGTCCGAGGGGTAATGAAACGCGTCTTTCTTCATGGACCGTCGATCCCTAAAGCCCGGTGCGATGAAAGATCGCCCGCGGCAGCGCGGTGATGATGGTCATGATCAAACGCCAGAAGCCGGGGGTGTAGCACACGGCCGTGCCTTTCTCGATGGCCTTGTGAATATCACCGCCGACCTTCTCGGGGCTGGCGAACAGCGGGCCCTTGTCGAAATCGGCGGTCATGGGTGTATCGACCATGCCGGGGCGAATGGTCACCACCTGCACGCCGGCCTTGAACAGGCGATGGCGCAGACCGTCCATGAAGGCGTTCAGGCCGGCCTTGGCACTGCCGTAGACATAGTTGCTGGCACGGCCGCGATCGCCGGCCACCGACGAAATCGCGGCGATCGTGCCGTGGCCCTGGCGTTCGAAGCGATTGGCGATATCGGTGAGCAGGGCAACAACGCTCACCGCATTGGTATGCCAGGCGGCCACCGCCGCTGCGGGATCGGCCGCGCAGGCCTGCTGGTCGGGCAGGGTGCCGTAGGCAACCAGCACCGTATCCAGGCCGCCGAGGGCGGCCTCAGCCGCATCGATCATCGGCGCGTGGGCAGACAGATCGTCGGCATCCATGACCTGTGTGGCCACGGTGGATGCGCCGCGCACTTTCAGGTCGTCGGCGATGGCTTTCAGCCGGGCTTCGTTGCGCCCGGTCAGAAACAGTGCATCGCCGCTGGCGGCAAAACGACGGGCGGTCTGTTCGGCGATGGTCGAGGTCGCGCCGACGATCAGGATTTTTCGCATATCACTCGCTCGACTTTTTAGACGAAGACGTTCGTGCATTGGGTGAGACACTCAGCTGGCTGAGTCCAGGAAAGTATTTTGTCTGCAAATAAACGCGAATACGCGCAAATAAGGCAGGAGAAAATGCTTTGCATTCGCAGGCTTTTAGCCACAGGCGCAATCAAGCCATCAACTGAGATTTCTACATAAAAAGACGATGGTCCGCAGATGCCGCGGATTAGCGTCGATGAGTAAGTAAAAGGTACGTATTTGCGCTCATTGGCGTTCATTTGCGGGCTTTTCATTTTCCATGATTGTTCTGATCCGTTACGCGTCGCCAGAAATTCGAGGAAAAAGCCGGGTCCACAAAGGTCTTGAAGCGTTCCAGATTGGGGAAATACTCGTCGAACGCGGCTGCGCTCATGCGCGCATCCTTGGCCGGATACACCGCACCGCCCGCTGCGCGCACGATGTCGTCGAGCGCCTCCAGCAGCTCGAACGTTTCGCGCCCGCGGTTGGGAAAGTCCAGCGCCAGTGTCACGCCCGGGCGCGGAAACGACATCAGCCCGGGCGATGGCACATCGCCGAATACCTTGAGCACCGACAGAAACGAGCCTGCCCCGGCTGCGGCGATACGTTCCAGCAGCTCGGCTACGGCATCGCGCGCGTCGGCGTGTGGCACCACGCACTGATACTGCAGGAAGCCGTTCGGCCCGTAGGCACGGTTCCAGTGCCTGATGCCATCCAGCGGGTAGAAATACGGCTGGTAGTGCTGGGTGTCGCGGCTGCGCGCCTTGAGCTTGCGCCGAAAATAGAGCGTGTTGAGCGGGCGCAGGGTGAGCGGGTTGATCATCGACACCGGGGTGACGAAAGGAAACGTCGGCCCGCCGCGCTTGCGCGGGTCCGGCTGCTGGCCGAGTGCGGGTTTGTGATTGGCCCGCATGAACCAGCCGCGGCCGAGATTCGCGCCGCGCGCGCTGCAGTCCACCCAGGCGACCGTATATTCGTAGTCGCGGTCGGAGGCGGCGGATAGTTCGAAGAACTCATCCAGATTGGCAAAGCGCAGCGTGTCCACGTCCATGAACGGGCCTTCGATACGCTTGAGCGCGACCGTGGCTTTGGTCACCAGCCCGGTCAGCCCCAGCCCGCCGATGGTGGCCGCGAACCACTCGCGGTTTTCCTCGGGCGTGCATACGAGCGTGCTGCCGTCCGAACGCAGCAGTTCCAGCTCGCGTACATGACAGCCGAAGGTGCCGGCCACGTGATGATTCTTGCCGTGGACATCGTTGGCAATCGCGCCCCCCACCGATACGAACTGGGTGCCCGGTGTGACCGGTAGAAACCAGCCCTGGGGCACGGCCAGTTCCAGAATATCGGCCAGCAGCACGCCGGCCTCGCATTCAATGATGCCGCTGGCCGGGTCGAAGGCGATGAACCGGTCGAGGCTGCCCATATCCAGCAGCGTACCGTCGTTGTTCAGACAGCTGTCGCCGTAGCTGCGGCCATTGCCGTAGGCCAGTAGCGGCGTATCCGAGGCGGGCAATACGCTCGGCCGCGCGCCCGGGCGCTGGACGCGGGCAGGGTGGCTGGCCGGATAGCGGCCCCAGGATGGATGGCTCGATGCGCTCATGGCCGTAGCCTATCGATTACCGCGGCACCCATCGATCAGATCGCCGAGAACATGATCAACGCCCCGAGCAGCACGCATACACGGCTGCCGTTGTCCTTGGCGGCGAACACGATCGGATCGTCATGCATCTGCCCGCGCAGCGTCTTGAGCCAGATTCGGCTGATCCAGTACAGCACGACCGGACACAGCAGCCAGATACGGGCCGGGTGTTCGTAGTGATTGGTGATATCGGGGCTGTTGATATACAGCGCCAGAATCACCACCGCGGTATAGCCGGCCGCCGTACCCAGACTGCGCAGCGGGGCCAGGTCGTCGGCAATATAACCGCGCCCGAGGGGCGCATCACCGCTGTGTTTTTCCATGACCAGCAGTTCGGTGCAGCGCTTGGCCATGGCCAGGCTCAGAAAGATCGACATCGACAGCGCCAGCAGCCAGAACGACAACGGAATGCCGGTGGCCGCGCCGCCGGCAATGATGCGCAGCGTATACAGCGCGGCGAGCGTGAGCACGTCGATGAGCGCCAGCTGTTTCAGGCCCAGCGAATAGGCCAGGGTGACCAGGTAATAACAGACCAGTACCAGCCAGAAGAACGGCGGCAGGAATGCGGCGATCACGATGGCCGCGCCCAGCAGCACAGGAATGGCCATCACGCCCTGGGCGATAGGGATACGCCCCGAGGCGAACGGGCGCTCGCGCTTGCGCGGGTGCTGGCGATCGTCGCCGAGATCGACCAGATCGTTGAGGATATACACGCTCGAGGCGAGCAGGCTGTAGGCGATGAAGGCCAGCACGGCCATGCTGATCATGCCGAAATCCGCATACTGATGCGCGGCCAGCAACGGCACGAAAATCAACACGTTCTTGGCCCACTGGTGCACGCGCAGGGCCTTGGTCCAGGTCCGCCAGGTGGTCTTTTCCGGCGGAAAGCTGGCGCCGACGTCGTAGGTTGCGTTCGCGCTGCGCTCGAGCTTGTCGCTGGCATTGACCAGCACCGCCTTGCGCGCATGCTTCCAGATCGCGTGGTCGACGTCGTGATCGCCGGCATAGTCGAAGGGCACATCGCCGACTTCGTTACGGATCGCGGCCAGTTTGTCGTCGCCGGAAAGGTTGGTATGGGCGTCGCTGGCGAGCACCACGTCGAAAAGCTGCAGGTGTTCGGCGACCTGATGGGCGTATTTCTCGTTGGCGGCCGTCGCCAGAATCAGTTGCCGGCCCTTGGCTTTTTCTTCTTTCAGATAGTCGATCAACGCCTGGTTATAGGGCAAGTGTTCGATGCCCAGGTCGGCGCGGTCGGCAATTCTGGCCTTCAGTGTGGCGCGCCCGGCGCGCAGCCACCCGGGCAGCTTCACCAGGCTCTGTGGCGAGCTTTTGGCCAGCACGAATGCCGATTCCACCAGCAGGTCGGAATGCACCAGCGTGCCGTCGATATCGACGACCAGCGGAATATCGGCAATCGGAATGTCAGTGGATGATTCGGAAAAAGCCTGGGAACTCATTCGCAAGAACCTATGGAAAGTGGAGCGCTTAGCACGTCAGCTAGCTAGGCAAGACCGCGCGCCGGCGGTCGAGTTCGATCGCGGCGAGACTGATCAGCCCCAGCACGACCGCAAACCACAGCGTGGCCACGCGGGCGATCAGGGTGATGGCAAGGGCGGTGGTCGCATCCACGCCCGAGAGCTTGAGCAGCAGCACCATCACGGCTTCGGTACTGCCCAGCCCGCCGGGAATGAACGACAGCGCGCCCACGAGCATGCTCACGGCATAGATGCCGATGGCGGTGAAAAACGCCAGCTCGATATCCAGGCCGTGGGCGATGACATACAGCGACACGCCTTCGGCCGCCCAGGCGACCAGGCCGACCGCGAGGCCGGCATAGAGTGGTTTGCGCCCCAGCAGGGCAAATGCCTGCTCCCACGCGGAAACCGCACCGTGGACCACATTCTGGAGCTTGCCCTGCGGGTTGGCGCTGCGCTGCTGCATGTAAACGAGCAGACGGCGCTGGCGAATGGCCACCAGCAGACCCGCGAGCACGGCCAGCGGCACGATCACCCACCAGATATAGTTGGAAAACGCGATCAGCACGAGCGTGGCCAGCAATGCGATCGCAAGCAGGTCGATGAAGCGTTCGGCAAAGAAGGCCGCCAGGCTATGGGCATAGGGCACGCCATGCCGGGCCAGATAAAGCGATCGCATGCCTTCGCCGGCCTTGCCGGGCGTGGTCGTCAGCGCAAAGCCGGCGATATAGATCACGCCGTCGCGCAGCAGTCCCACGCGATCGCCCAGCCAGTACAGATAGCCGTGCCAGCGCCCGAAACGCAGCGCATAGTTGAACAGCGATAGCGCCAGAATCGCCAGCCACCAGTGCAGCGCGAGCTGGCGCATGGCCGCGAACGTGCGCTCGGCGTCGATGCCCGCCACCAGGGTGACGTAGAGCAGCAACGCAAGGCCAAGCGAGAAAATGATGGTTCTTTTACGGGGCAAGGCACGGCCTCATGGCAACACCGCCGATCAACCGGCGGGCAAGGATACTGGTAGCGACAGGCCGAGCGAGATGTGTTCCCGCACAGCCGAACACGCGCTCCACGCGCGCGTTGTCTTCATCCCCGTTCGTGCCTCGAACCAGACGTTCGAATACGTATAGCTTAGCGCAAACCGACCAGCCGGCATCAAGTCGTGCACAAGATCGCGCCGATACAAAACACCCGACAGGCTGCCCGTAATGGCGCTTTCCCCTTAGGGAAGCTCTGCATAACCTCTCGCGGATCGCGTTCGAGTCCTCACAGACGGTGCGGCAAGGCGCCCAAGCGCAGCGCCTGCCTTATTGGCAGGTCAAGCTTGGCAACGCAGCCGCGGCGTCTGTGAGGCCGAACCCCTTGCGGGCCGGGGCTTTGTGCGCGCTTGATCGGCGTCAGTGTTCGCTATCGTGCAACGAGCACGCTACGCTCTCACTTCCTTGTCAATCACGCGCAAAGCACGCCGGCGCGACCGTGACAGGTTGTGCAGAGCTTCCCTAGAATGCCCCTCCGGGTCGACGGCTTGCGCGTCGTACCTTTTCGTTTCAACCGCGAGATCCAACATGGCCGAATACCGTGCGCCCACCCGCGATATGCTCTTCGTACTCAACGAAGTGCTCGACGACCAACGTATCCGTGATCTACCCGGTTATGAGGACTACGAGCCGGAAACCGTCTCTGCCGTACTCGACGAGGCCGCGCGCTTTGCCTCGGATGTCCTCTCGCCGCTCAATTGGTCGGGCGACCGGGAAGGTGTGCACTGGAGCGAAGACGGCATCGTCGCGGCCGAGGGCTTTGGTGCGGCCTATAGCCAGTATGTCGAAGGCGGCTGGAATGGCCTGACGGGCTCGGCCGATCATGGCGGCATGGGCATGCCACGCGTGCTGGGTGCGGCAGCCATGGAAATGTGGAACGCGGGCAACATGTCGTTCGCGCTTTGCCCGCTGCTGACCGCCAGTGCCGTCGAAGCCCTGGAAAACCACGGCAACGACGAACTCAAGCAGACCTATCTCGACAAGCTCGTGACCGGCGAATGGACGGGCTGCATGGATCTGACCGAGCCCCAGGCCGGTTCCGATCTCGCCCAGGTGCGTACCAAGGCGCAACCCGATGGCGACGCCTATCGTCTGTTCGGCCAGAAGATCTATATCACCTGGGGCGAGCACGACATGGCGGATAACATCATCCATTTCGTGCTCGCGCGCCTGCCGGATGCGCCCGCCGGTGTGAAAGGCATCTCACTGTTTCTGGTGCCCAAATTCATTCTCGATGAAAACGGCCAGCCCGGTGAGCGCAACGACATGCGCTGTGCGTCGGTCGAGCACAAACTCGGCATTCATGCCTGCCCGACCTGCACCATGAGCTTTGGCGAGGATGGCAAGGGCGCGCTCGGCTATCTCGTGGGCGAGGAAAACAAGGGCCTGGCGCATATGTTCACGATGATGAACGCGGCCCGTCATGCCATGGGGGTACAGGGCCTGGGCATCGCCGATCGCGCCTATCAGCGCGCGCTCGAATACGCCTGCGATCGCCAGCAGGGCGGGCGCGCCATCGTCGAACATGCCGACGTCAAACGCATGCTGCTATCCATGCGCTCCCAGACCGATGTACTGCGTGCCATGTGTCTGGATTCGGCCAGTGCCCTGGATATCGCCGAACGCAGCGATAACGAAGAAGAACGCGCCGCCGCCCAGGCCCGTGCCGATGTCATGATCCCGGTGGTCAAGGCCTGGGGCACGGAACTGGGTGTGGATATCGCCAATACCGGCATCCAGGTGCATGGCGGCATGGGCTTCGTGGAAGAAACCGGCGCAGCCCAGTATCTGCGCGATGCGCGTATCGCGCCCATCTATGAAGGCACCAACGGTATTCAGGCCATCGACCTGGTCGGGCGCAAGCTCATTCGCGACGAAGGTCGCGGCATGCGCGCCCTCATCGCCGATATTCGGGCCACTGCCGATGGCAGCGCCGAGGGTGCGAACGAACACCCGGCACTGTCCGATGCGCTGGAGCTGCTCGAAACCGCCACCGATACGCTGCTGGAAGCCGGTCGCGATGCGGCCATGGCCAATGCCTTCAACTACCTCATGCTCTGCGGGACCGTGTTCGGTGGCTGGTATGCCGCGCGTATCGCGGACGTGGCGAAAAACGCACTGGACAACGGCACCGACGAGCTCGATTTCTACGAAGCCCGGCAGGCCTGTGCCCGCTTCTATGTGCGCCAGATTCTGCCCAAGGCACGCGGGTATGCCGCGATGATTCAGGCCGGGCCGGCGGTTGTCGATTCGGTGGATGCGCAGCGGCACCTGTAGCGGTTTACCCGCGCCAGCCTGCGAATACGGTGGCCATGCCGTATCCGCAGTGACGGTCGTATGTTTCGATGGGCGTGGCCGGTAGCGGCCACGCCCGTCGACGCCCTGCCGTCCGCGGCCGCGGTCACGACGCGGGGGCCTATCGCGCCGGCCATTGTACTTCGCTACCCCGCGGTCAATGCAGCCAGTGGGACAGATCCCGATCGATCAGCTTCGCGGTTGTCCGTATATCGGTCTCATAGCCTTCAAGCAGACGCTGGCGCAGGGGGCTGGTCAGTTTCGGTGGGGCCATGCCGCAGATACGACCGGTAGGTTGTACGCCGAGTTTTTTCATCAAGCGGCCCATCCCGCGATGTTGCTGTGACAGCCGCGCCTGCCAGGCGAATCGTGCTACACGCTGCATGCCGGATGCCGCATTCGTTTGCTTACCGGGATCCGGCCAGCTGTTGCAGCGCGCGCCGATAAAATCGCACGTCTGCTGTAGAACATCCTGCGGCTGCTGGATCAGGTCGTCGAACAGAACGACTTTGATCTGGCTACGGGGGAAGAGGTCGAAAAACTCTTTCAACCGCTCGGCATAAAAGCCGCCCGTGCGGTAGTGATAGCCCCACCAGACGTCATTTTCGATGCGCTCGTTTTCTACTTCCAACGCGGCTGCGAAGTCTCGGAACGTTTCATAGCCGTCGCGTACGTGATGCATGAACTGCGAAAAGGCCCGGTCCACCGGGTTGCGCAGCATGCAGATGATCCTGGTCTGCGGGTTGAAATCATGAATCTCCCGCGCCACGCCGGGGAAGTAGAGATAGCCCGGCGAGGCTTCCCCGGTGATTTGGCCGGCTGCGGCGTTGGCGTAGAGCCGCTCGTATGCCTGCGGGTCGAAGGCCATTTGTGCCGCGTATTGGGCATCCACACCGTGGCCGATCGAGTCGGCACTCAGGCCCTTGAAGCAGAAGTAGTGGGGCTCCTTGACGACCGGGAAAAACACGTCGTTCTGAAGGCCAAGCCATTCGTGCAGAATGGTTGTGCCCGACTTGGCAGCGCCTGCGATAAGGAAATCCGGCCGGTGGTTCATTTGTACGCCCTCTGGGTGTTGTATGGTTACCACCAGAGCAAACATCGCGCCATGTTTTGGGTGTCATTTGGGGCGGTTTTGGACGCAATTCTTTGCAATTGGCCAAGCGACTTTTGAAAAAATGCGAATCGTCTTCGCGTTTTGCAAAATCATCCGGTCATCGCCGTGGCATGGATCGGTCGCACGGGCGCATGCTCGATTGGCCTGGTGGGCGAGCAGGGCCGACGTAATGGATTAGGCGAATCCCCGGCAGCCCTTGATCGTTCCTCCGAACAGCGCCCGTGCTCCGCTGTTTTCAATGCCATCAGAAACAACAGCGGCGCCTGACCGCCGTTTTTTGAACTTCGCGGCCGCTCAGTGCGGCGCGCGAACTCGTGCGGTGGTTTATTGCGTCAGCTCGGGTAACGCACGCGGATGCGGCCGGCGCCAGTCATGGCCGCGCAGCATCATCTGCCAGTACATCATGGGAAAGACGTGACGCTTGAACAGCCAGTGCAGGCGCCGTGGCTGGCGCGGGTCGAGCGGGAAGCTGGAAACCACTTCCTGGTCGTAGCGGAACTCGGCGAGCAGCACGCGCCCATGTTCGACGGTGAGCGGACAGGCACCGTAGCCGTCGTAGCGCGGCGCAGCGGCGCCCATGTCGAGCTTATGCAGCACACCGTCGACCACCGTGGGTACCTGGCGGCGCACCGCAGCCATGGTCTTGGCATTGGGTGTATCGGTGCAGTCACCCAGCGCGAAGACATTGGCGTAGGTGGTATGACTCAGCCGGTGGCGATCGACGCTCACCCAGCCGGCTGCACCCGCGAGCGGGCTGCTGCGAATCACATCCGGTGCCGACTGCGGCGGCACGACATGGAGCATATCGAAATCCCGCGTGACTTCGCCCTCGGCGGTCGCGAAGGTGGCCTGGCGACGCTCGCCATCGACACCAATCAGGTCGTGACCGAAATAAGGCGTCGCCCCGTAGCCGGCGATGACCTTGTCGAGTTCGCGTGCATAGACCGGCACGCCAAACATGCTCGCGCCCTGATTGTAGAACTCGAGGGTGGCATTCACGCCGCGGCGGCGCAGCGTGTCGGCCGTCAGGTAGAGCGCCTTCTGCGGCGCGCCGGCGCACTTGATGGGCATGGCCGGTTGGGTAAACAGCGCCCGGCCCCCGGCGAGTGTCATCGCCAGTTCATGGGTATAGGGCGCGTGGTCGTAATGATAATTCGAGGTCACGCCGTTGCGCCCCAGCGTTTCCGCAAGCCCGTCGATCGCATCCCAGTTCAGTTGCAGGCCGAGCGCAACCACCAGCACGTCGTAGCTGTGCTGTGCGCCGCTGGCCAGCACCACCCGATTCTGATCCGGTTCGAAACGCGCGATCGTGTCGTGTATCCACTCGGCGCCTTCGGGCATGACGTCGGCCTGGGCACGCCGGGTGTGTTGTCGGGGCATATCGCCACCGCCGACCAGTGTCCAGCCCGGCTGGTAGTAATGATCGGTACTGGGCTCGATAACGCTGACATCGAGTTCGGGATGCCGCCGCAGCAACGCCGAGGCTACGGACAAGCCGGCAGTTCCGCCGCCGGCAACGAGGACGCGGTGGTGGCTGGCCGGGGCATTCGAGGATTCGGTCATGGCAGATATCTTCTGGTAAGCGGGTGACGCGGGGCGGTCATTCCTGTGATTTGGTTATTTAATAATTCAAAAAAGTTATTAAAAATAGCGTTAAAGCGCCGGAATGTTATCAGGGAAATCGGCCCTGCAATGGATATAGATCAATTTGCGCTCTCGAATTCTGCGTTTGGCACCGCTATGAGACTGTCGATGTCACGCGAGCCACGAAACCGCCGGCTGCGCCGCATTCGCCGTAGCGGCAGAAAAGCCGGTGGCGAGCGATCGTCGATCCGCGTGCTATCGCGGCGTGGCTGTGTGGCGTGTTATCGGCCGGTGCGTAGTCAATATCCAACGCCCAAACCGCGAAAACGCCGCGGGCCGGAACGTCGAAATAGTCAATGCGGTTCTCGATGATGTGCGCCGTTCAGCATGCGGCGCGAATATCAGCCCCCGGCTTCGGGCGATCGATCGTTCGTCTTATTCGCGTGTCTTCGCGATCATTGGCGGACAGCCTGCCTGCTTGCGAACCGCCCGCTTCGTTTCATACATACGCAAGACGCGCCTATAATCTCGTTAAAGAATAAAGATAGATGCTAAAGTTATAACGCTCTTTACGAACAAACGATTGGAGCGCCTGTTGTGAGCGTGTTATTCGGTGTGTTCATCGGCCTGGCGCTGGGGCTGACCGGCGGTGGTGGGTCGATATTCGCCGTACCGCTGCTCATTTATGGGCTGGGTCTGGCCGCGCCCGCGGCGATTGCCGTGTCGCTGGCTGCGGTGGCGTTCACGGCTGCCTTCGGGGCGATCGAGGCGGGCTGGCGCGGGCTCATCGAATTGCGTGCCGGGTTGATCTTTGCGATCGCCGGCATGGTAAGTGCGCCGCTGGGTGTTCATCTGGGCGACCGGGTCAGCGAAACAGTGATCGTGGCGTTGTTCGCGGCGGTCATGTTCGTCGTGGCCATGCGCATGTTCATGAGTGCGCGCCGTGCGGGCGATGATACGCGTGTCGTGCGCGCCCGCCCGGCGGCCGATGCCGATGACGACCCCGGTACGGTCTGTCGCTACAGCCGCGACGGCCGGCTGCGCCTGAATGCACCCTGTAGTGCGACGCTGGTCGCGGTCGGACTGGTGGTCGGTGTGATGTCGGGTTTTTTCGGCGTGGGCGGCGGCTTTCTCATCGTGCCGGCGTTAATGCTCATCACCACCATGGGCATTCACCGCGCGGTATCCACATCGCTGCTGGTGATCACACTCGTGGGCCTGTCGGGGCTTGCCTCGGCTATCGTGTCCGGACGTGCGATCGATTGGCCATTGACCGCGTTGTTCGTCCTTGGCGGCTTGATCGGCATGGTCGGTGGCCGCAGTCTCTCGCGCTATCTGGCCGGGCCCGCGCTGCAGTTCGTCTTTGCGTTGGCGATGATCTGTATCGCCGTATTCATGCTGCTGAAAACGATTGTTTGAGGGGGCGTTCACCCGGGGTGATCAGCCGGCGATCAACGCCAGCCAGCCGGCCAGCGCGCTGAGCGTGATCAACAGCACCGGCACGGTCAGTACGATGCCGATCCGAAAATACTGGCCCCAGCCGATGGTCAGCCCCTTGCGCGCGAGTACATGCAGCCAGAGCAGGGTGGCCAGGCTGCCGATCGGGGTGATCTTGGGCCCGAGGTCGCTGCCGACCACGTTGGCATAGATCATGGCTTGCTGGGCCAGGCCGGATACGTGACTGGCGTCGACTGAAAGTGCGACTACCAGCACGGTCGGCATATTGTTCATCACCGACGACAGGAAAGCGGCGAGAAAGCCGGTGCCGACGCTCGCTACCCATAGTGACTGTCCGCCGAGCCTATCGAGAATAGCCGCCAGATGGGCGGTCAGGCCGACGCTCTGCAGCCCGTAGACGACCAGATACATGCCCAGCGAGAACACGACGATATCCCAGGGGGCGCCGCGGATCACTTTCATGTTATCGACCACGGGGCCGCGCTGGGCGAGCCCGAGCAGGACGGCCGCACCGAGCGCGGCGACCGCACACACCGGCACGCCGATGAGCTCGGCCGCGAACAGGCCCACCAGCAGCAGCCCGAGTACCCACCAGCCGGCCTTGAATACGGTCGCGTCCTTGATCGCCTCACGCGGCTCGCGTAATTGGCCGGGGTCGAAGCGCGCCGGGATATCACGTCGGAAATACCAGAACACGATCCCGATCGAAGCCGCGACGGAGACGATATAGACCGGCGCCATCACCGCGGCATAGCTGCCAAAATCCAGGTCGAAGAAATCGGCCGAGACGATATTCACCAGGTTGGAAATCACCAGCGGCAGGCTGGCCGTGTCGGCGATGAAACCGGCCGCCATGACGAAGGCCAGGGTCGCACCGGCGGAAAACCCCAGCGCGAGCAGCATTTCGAATACGATTGGCGTGAGGATGAGCGCAGCCCCGTCATTGGCAAAAACGGCGGAAACCAGCGCCCCCAGCAGCATCACCAGCACCAGCAGGCGCGGGCCGCGACCGTCGCCGCGCCGGGCGACATGCAGTGCGGCCCATTCAAAGAAGCCGGCTTCGTCGAGCACCAGACTGATCAGGATGATGGCCACAAAGGTGAAGGTGGCATTCCAGACGATGCCCCAGACGGTGGCGATATCGCCGATATCGACCACGCCAGTCGCCAGGGCCACCAGCGCGCCGGCCGACGCGCTCCAGCCGATGCCCAGACCGCGTGGCTGCCAGATGACCAGCGTGAGCGTGGCAATAAAGATAAGAACGGCAAGAATCGTCATGACAGTCCTGGATCGCAGGCAGGCGCGTCACGCCCCGGGGCATGCATCGTTGAAAAGGGGCCGGGCGGCTCAGTCGGTCAGCTCCGCGAGCAGACCTGCGACGCGCTGTTGGATAGCGTCGCGGCTGGCCGCGAAGATCGCGGCGATCTGCGCGCGGCTGCCCTGGGCTTTGGCTGGATCTTCCAGGCCCCAGTGGCGCTTGTGTGTGCCGGCTGGCAGCAGCGGGCAATGCTCGTCGGCATGGCCACAGACCGTGACCACGATATCGGCCCAGTCGATATCCGCGCTGGCGAGAATCGACGATGTCTGCGCTGATATATCGACGCCGGCTGCCTGCATCGTCGCCACCGCGTTCGGATTGAGCCCATGCGCCTCGAGACCGGCCGAGCGTACGGCAATCTCATTGCCGCCCAGATGACGGGTCCAGCCTTCGGCCATTTGCGAGCGGCAGCTGTTGCCGGTGCATACATAGAGAATATTCATGCGGGGTCGGTCACGGGCGGGGTGCTACAACGTTCGCCGGGTCGATCGACCATGGTGGCCAGCCGTTGTGTATCGCGCATGAAAGGTTCGCTTCGGGCGTTGGCCTGGGCAGTTGCCTCGATGACCTCGCGTGCCCAGCCGGGCAGTTGTTTGCCGATGCGGTAATACACCCAGACCCGTTCGCGCCGATCATCGAGCACGCCGGCGTCGCGCAGCAGTTTCAGGTGCCGCGAAATCTTGGGTTGGGACAGATCGAGCGCATGTACCAGCTCGCAAACGCACAATTCGCCGTGCTGGGCTATAAGCATCACACAACGTAGCCGTGTGTTATCGGCGAGCGCCTGAAAGAAGTCCTCGGCCGCGATTTCATCCCGCGGGACATCGGTAGGTGTAGCCATCGTATTCGAAAAATCGTATATATGGAAAATAGAATATACGAAGTAGCGAATACGTCAATCACATAAGCCGTTGTCTCGGCGCTGGCGGCGCGCGCTAACACAGCGCCGCCGTGCTGGCGCTTAGAGCCCCTGCGCGCCGCGGCGCAGCCAGCCGTGTACGAACGCGAGCTTGCGCCGTGCTGCCTCGGAAAGGGCGAACGGATACAGATCCGACAGCCCCATCGAGCGATTGACATGATTCACGCCGATGGCAAGCGAGGCGGCGATATGAATCAGACGCTCGGAATCCGGCTCTGCATAGGGATCCCAGCCGCGGTCGGGCAGTTCGGGCGCGGACAGCCCGGCGGCCATGAAGCTGTCGGTGATGTCGGTCAAATGCAGCAGATGGGCAGTGGTTTCGGCCCAGTCTTCATGCGGATGCGCCGATGCATAGCTGGTCAGAAAACGCAGCGACCAATCCGGCGGCGGGCCGTTTTCGTAGTGGCGTTGCAGCGCGGTGGGATAATCCGCGCGTTCGTCGCCGAACATGTCGCGAAATGCATCCAGAAAATCATCGCGCAGACTCAGCCGCCACCACAGCATATGCGCGATCTCGTGGCGCATATGGCCGATCATGGTCCGATAGCGCTCCTGGAGCGCCTGGCTACGGGTCGCACGGACCACCGGGTCGGCCTCGGTCACGCTGATCGTCACCACGCCCTGGGCATGGCCCATGGGCACCGGGGCGGTGTCTTCGGCGAGCATGTGGAATACCGGGCGTGTGCCCGGGTCCTCGGGGCGAAACCAGTGCCAGCGACCGAGATTATCCAGTGTCCAGCGCTTGGCGGCTTCGGTTTCGGCCCAGTTCGCCATCGCACCGTCGATCGCTGGGTCGGGCGCGAGCGCGGTCATCGCACAGGAGCGACAGAACGCCCCTTGCTCGGGCGCGATCCAGTTACAGCCGATGACTTCGCGGTTAATACAGAACGGCGGCATCGGCACGAAGGCACGGGCCTGCGGGTCGTAGGCGACCGGCGTGCCCTCGGCGGTGGTGAGATTATCGAACCAGAGTGAACCGGAACCGACGGGGTTGGCGAATACACGCATTGCGCTAGGGCTCCAGAACGAGGCCAGAAAAAACGAACATACGGCCCACGTTCGGCCGTTCGGCTGCGTGGGTCAACCGCCATGCGGGCAAACACCTTGGCCGCCAGTGCCCGCCCCGGGCCGGCGTACATGGCGGCGATGCGCTGATTGCGCTGGGCCGAAGCGCAAGACGATCATAAAAAAGCCCGGCCTGTAACACAGGCCGGGCATGAATGACGGCAAAGCGGTCGATCAGGCGTTTTCGAGCAATTGCCGACGCAGGTCCAGCTTGCTGAATTTGCCCGTGGACGTGCGCGGAATCTCGTCCACGAAGACATAGTTTTCCGGCACCATCCATTTTTCCATGCGCTCGCGCAGGAAAGCGGACAGGTCTTCGGCCGAGAGCTCGCGGCCTTCGCGCACCACCACCGCAGCCAGCGGGCGTTCGCCCCATTTTTCATCGGGCTGGGCCACGACGGCCGCTTCGGCCACGTCTTCATGGCCCATGATGGCGTTTTCCAGCTGGACCGAGGAAATCCACTCGCCACCGGACTTGATTACGTCCTTGGTGCGGTCGGTGATGTTGATATAGCCGTCTTCGTCGATGGTGGCGATATCGCCAGTGCGCAGCCAGCCGTCGGCGGTGAACTTGTCGTCGCTGTTTTCGAGCCGGTAATAGCTGCCCGTGATCCACGGCCCACGGACCTGGATTTCGCCCATTTCCTTGCCGTTCCAGGGCAGCGGTTGGCCCTCGTCGCCCACGATACGCGTATCCACGAACGGCACCGGTGCGCCAGCGGTCGCACGAATCGCGTATTGCTCGTCTTCGGAGCGCTGCTGGATTTTGGGTTTCAGGCGCGCGGCCGAGGCCAGCGGCGAGGTTTCGGTCATGCCCCAGGCCTGGATCACGGTGAGCCCGTATTTGTCGAAGCGCCGGATCATGGCTTCCGGCACGGCCGAGCCGCCCACGGTCATGCGCATTTCCGGATGCAGCTTCCAGCGATTCGGCTCGGCATCCAGGGCGTTGATGATGCCCATCCAGATCGTCGGCACGCCGGCCGTGACGTTCACCTGTTCGGATTCATAGACCTTGAGCAGGCTTTCTGCATCCATATGCGGACCGGGGAAGACCTGCTTGGCGCCGGTCAGCGTGGACACATAGGGCAGACCCCAGGCATTGACGTGGAACATCGGCACCACCGGCAGAATCACGTCGTTGTACGACAGATTCAGCGTATCCGGCGTGGCCGAGGCCATGGCATGCAGCACGCTGGAGCGGTGCGAATAGACCACGCCCTTGGGCTTGCCGGTCGTGCCGGAGGTGTAGCACATGCCGCAGGCGTCGTATTCGCTTTTTTCCGGATATTCGAATTCGCCCTGGGCGCCGGCCAGGAAATCTTCATAGCCGATCATGCCGTCGGGCACCGGCTTGCCGGCCAGCGGTACGACGATGATCTTTTCGAAATTCACCTGATCGGCGAACTTCTCGTAGAGCGGCAGCAGTACGTCGTCGATGATCAGAATGCGATCTTCGGCATGGTTGACGATCCAGGCCACATCGTCCGGTGGCAGACGCAGGTTGAGCGTATGCAGGACCGCGCCGGTAATCGGAATACCGAAATAGGCTTCCAGATGGGCGTGTGTGTTCCAGGAGAAGGTCGCGACCCGGTCGCCGTTCTTGATGCCGGCTTCGATCAGTGCCTGCGCCAGTTGCTTGGCGCGCTTGACCATATCGGCATAGGTATAGCGAAACAGGCTCTTGTCCGGCATGTGGGTCACGATTTCCACATCGCCGAACTGGGTGCCCGCGCGCTCGAGAATGTCGTCGAGCAGCAGCGGGCGGTCCATCATCGTGGATTGCATGGGATCTCCTCTAGCAATATCGGTTTGTTGTAAGTCTTGCGTTGCGAGCATCGCATTGGCGCGCCCGGATCGTCCATATTTGTTGGCTTATACCAGCAAACCGTCTGCGTCGATCAGGGTAATGCAGCGTACCGATCAGCCTCGCGTACCGCTTGAAACAGCGTTTTAACGCAGGCGTTACGGAACACGCACTGCTGTTCAGCTGACATACGCATACCGGCGTAGCCTTGTGTATGCGTCGATGGTGCGCGCGAAAACGCGCTGCACGTTTGCCCACGAACAGAGGTAGGGCCATGAGTAAACGACTGTTGTCCATATTGTTTTCCGCAGCCCTGGTAATCGGGCATGCCGGCGGTGTCATGGCCGGCGAATTGACGGTCGACGAGATGCAGGCCGAGCTGGATGCGGCTACGCCCGAGCAGCCGGCCGATTTTTCCGGCCATGATCTGAGCTATCTGGACCTGTCCGGCATGGATCTGTCGGGCGCCAATCTGGCGGCCGCGGATCTGAGCAACGCCCGGCTGGAAAACACGCGCCTGGAAGGGGCGTCGCTGATCGGCGCCAAACTGAATGGGGCATGGTTGGCCGGGGCCGATCTGTCCAATACCAACCTGCGCGATGCGGTGTTCGTGGATGCCATGCTCACGGGCGCGCGCTTTACCGGGGCCGACTTGCAGGGCACCGATTTCTCTGGCGCCGAGCTGAACGGCGCGACCGGCCTGTACGGCGAGCTGGCACGCCAGCGGGTCTAGCGCATCGCCGCCCGCGTCGCCGGATGCGGGCGGCTTGGTTATAGTGCGGCGATCCTTATCGACGGATATCGAACGTATGCGCTACTGGGAAGATTTCGAGGTTGGCGAGACCGAACGCTACGGCGCCTATCAGGTGACCGAGGCTGAGATCATCGAATTCGCCACGGCCTATGGTCCGCTGCCGTTTCATACCGACCCCGAAGCGGCCAAGGACAGCCCCTACGGCGCGCTGACCGCGCCCGGGCTTTTGACCTGTGCGATCTTCATGCGTCTGCTGGTCGATCACCTGCTGCTGGATGCGGCCTCGCTGGGCTCGCCGGGCGTGGATGAAGTGCGCTGGCTCAAACCCGTCTATGCCGGCGATACGTTGTCGGTGCGCCAGCAGGCGCTATCCAAGCGCGTGCTCGAAAGCCGGCCGGAAATGGGCCTGGTGAAGAATCGCTTCGAAGTGCTCAATCAGCACGACGAGGTCGTCTGTGAGATCGCCTCGAACGGCCTGTTCGGCCGCCGCGATACCAGTGGAGCCACGGCATGATTCACTACGAAGACCTCGCGGTCGGCGACACGGTGGAACTGGGCCCGACCAGCGCCAGCGCGAACGAGATGATCGCCTTTGCCAAACGCTACGATCCGCAACCGTTTCACCTGAGCGACGAAGGCGCGGCGAATACCTATTTCGGACGGCTGGCGGCCTCCGGCTGGCATACCGCAGCGCTGACCATGCGGCTGATGATGACCGGCCGGGACGATCCGCTGGCCAGTCTCGGCTCACCCGGTTTCGAAAACCTGCGCTGGCGCAAGCCGGTCTATCCCGATGATCAACTCATCGCGCAGGTGCGTGTGGCCAGCAAGCGCGTATCCGAATCGCGGCCCGAAATGGGGCTGGTGCAGTTCGAGGTCGAAACGCGTAACCAGGACGATGTCGTGGTAATGAGCTTTGTCTCGACCTCGATGATCGCCCGGCGCGAGCCCGGCTGACACACCGTCGTAGCCGCCCGCGCTTCAGGTGCGATGCGGCTCGCCGAGATATTCGCTGGAACTCATTTCGTGCAGGCGACTGGCCGTGCGTTCGAACTCGAATTCCAGGCGGGTGCCCTGGTAGAGATCGTCCGGCTCGGCCTCGGCGGTACAGAACAGGTTCACGCGTCGATCGTAGAATTCGTCCACGGCGTTGATGAAGCGCCGGGCGGCGTTGTTTTCGTTGTCATCGAATACGGGCACGTTCGAGACCATGATGGTCGAGTATTCGCGCGCCATCTCGATATAGTCGTTGGCCGAGCGATTGCCGCGACACAGATCCTCGAAGTCGAACCAGACCGCGCTGTCGGCGCGTCGGCGTACGGGAATCTTGCGGCCCAGGATCTTGACGTTGCCGCCCTCGGTATCGCGCCCGGTCGCCAGGCGTTCGAAATGGCTGGCGAGCACCGCATCGGCGGCTTCGCCGGTGGGCGTCTGATAGGTGGCGGCTTCGTCGATACGATCCAGGCGATAGTCGGTGCCGTCGTCGAGATGCATGACCGTGCAGTATTGTTTGATGCGCTCGATGGCCGGTTTGAAGCGCTCGCGCTGCAGGCCATCCTTGTAGAGATCGTCGGGAGCGACGTTGGAGGTGGTCACCAGCGTCACGCCGCGCTCGAACAGTTCTTCGGTCAAACGCGCCAGAATCATGGCATCGGCCACGTCGGAGACAAAGAACTCGTCGAAGCACAATACGCGATCGCTGGCCCATTCCTTGGCGATGAGCTTGAGCGGGTCGGACTTGTGCGCATATTTCTTGCGCGCTTCGTGCACCTTTTGCATGAAGCGATGAAAATGCAGCCGCGATTTTTCTTCGAAGGGCAGGTTTTCGAAGAAACTGTCCATCAGATAGGTCTTGCCACGACCGACGCCGCCCCACAGATAGAGCCCGGTGACCGGCTTGCGCTTGGGCTTGCCGAACAACGGTTTGGTGGTCGGGTTTTCGAGCAGGGCGTCGTGGATCGACTGCAGCGCGTCGACCGCTTTCTCCTGGGCAGGGTCACGCAGAAAATCGTCGCGCGCCAGATCGGCGTCGTAGCGCGCGCGTGGGCCCGCGGCGCTGTCAGCGGTGTCGGCCATGCAAACTCTCGTACGGTAAAATCCGTTTATTATACGCGGCATGGCTGCTATCGACGCCCTCGACGACGACACCGCCCGGGTGATCGAATCCTTTATCGACGGCATCTGGGCCGAGCGGGGTCTGTCGGATGCCACGCTGGGCGCCTATCGCAACGATCTGGCGCATTTCGCGAAATGGCTGGATCGGCGCGTAGCGCTCGTCGACGTTCAGCGCGCCGATCTGCAGGCCTATCTGGCCGCGCGTAACACGCCCGGCTCGAGCCCGCGCAGCGCGGCCCGGCTGTTGTCGAGCCTGCGCCAGTTCTATCGCTACCAGCTACGCGCCAACGTGATCGCCGAAGACCCGAGCGCGCTGATCGATATGCCGGCCCAGGGCCGGCGCCTGCCCAAAACCCTCACCGAAGCGGATGTCGAAGCGCTACTGGCGGCCCCCGATACCGATAGCGATATCGGCCTGCGCGATCGCGCCATGCTCGAACTCATGTATGCCGCCGGGCTGCGTGTGTCGGAACTGGTCGGGGCCACGCGTGCGCAGGTCAACACGCGTCAGGGCGTGATTCGGGTGACCGGCAAGGGCGGGCGCGAACGCCTGGTGCCGCTGGGCCTGGCAGCGATCGAATGGCTGGAACACTATATGCGCGAAGCACGCGGCATCCTGCTCGGCGCCAGACAAAGCGACGCCCTTTTCGTCACCGGGCGCGGCGGGGGCATGACCCGCCAGAACGTCTGGTATCGCATTCGCGGCTATGCCGAGCAGGCCGGTATTCGAAACGACATATCGCCGCATGCCCTGCGTCATGCCTTTGCCACTCACCTGCTCAACCACGGCGCCGATCTGCGCGCGGTCCAGATGCTGCTCGGCCATTCCGATCTGTCCACCACCCAGATCTATACCCACGTCGCGCGGGCCCGTCTGGCCGCGCTGCATGCCGAACATCATCCGCGCGGCTGATGGCACGCAATATCGAAATCAAGGCCGCGGTCGCCGATCTCGATGCGCTGAAAACACGCGTGGCCGAAATCGCCGATGGCGGGCCGTGGCGCATCGAGCAGCACGATATCTTTTTCAACTGCGCGAACGGTCGGCTCAAACTGAGATGTTTTGCCGACGGCTCGGCGGAGCTGATCGTCTACCGCCGACCGGATGCGACGGGGCCGAAAGCCTGCGACTACGAACGCAGCCCGGTCAGCGACCCGCAGAGCATGCGCCGCCTGCTGGCAAGGTCAAATGGCGTACGTGGCGAGGTAATCAAGACCCGCACACTGTTCATGGCCGGGCGCACGCGTATTCACCTGGACCACGTGGTCGGGCTGGGTGACTACATGGAACTGGAAGTCGTGCTCGGCGCCGAGGAATCAATCGCGCAAGGGCGCGCCGAAGCCGAACAACTGATGCGGCGTCTGGCCATTGACGACGATGCACTCGTCGATGGCGCCTATATCGACCTCATCGAGGCCGGCGAGGGCGCCACCGGAGGATAACTAGCGCTCCAGCAGCTTGAGCTTGTCCGGCTTGTCGGCCCATTCGTCGGCATCGGCCGGCGGGTCCTTGATCTCGGTGATCACGGGCCACTTGGCGGCGAGCTCGGCATTGAGTTCGAGGAAGTGGGCCTGATCGGCAGGCAGATCGTCTTCCGACAGAATCGCCTCCACCGGACATTCCGGCTCGCAAAGCGTGCAGTCGATGCACTCTTCCGGATCGATGGCCAGAAAGTTCGGCCCCTCGTGGAAACAGTCGACCGGGCAGACTTCCACGCAGTCGGTGTACTTGCACTTGATGCAGTTCTCGGTGACAACGAACGTCATCGCGGTCGGGCCTCGTAACAAAAAACTTCAGATGCGCGACAGTTTACCAGCTGTCCGATGTCGCGTTGTGCCCACGCGTGGTACGTGGGTATCGCCGTCGCGCGGCCATTAGACTGCGAATCACCGCGCGGCGACTTGATCTGGGTCAGCCGCCAGAGGCCGCGGTGCGTGCGACCCGGTCGAGATTCATCTGGCGCCAGTCGTCGCTGCCCAGATCGTCGGTATGCAGTTCGAAGCGCCCGCGCGCGCGATCGGCGAAATAGTGGCTCAGCGCACGATGGATGGTGGGAAAGGCCAGCTGGGACCATTCGATCTCGTCTTCGCTTTGCAGGGTCACGAACTGGCTTTCCGGGCCGGCGCCGTAGTGGCTGCCCGCCAGTTGCGCGCGGTAGAAGATATGTACCTGACCGATATGGGTGACATCGATCATCGCGAACAGCTCGGCGTCGCGCACCTCGGCCTGGGCTTCTTCGCGGGTTTCGCGGGCCGCGCCCTGATAGATGGTCTCGCCGAGTTCGAGAAAGCCGGCCGGCAACGTCCAGAAACCCAGCCGCGGTTCGATCGCGCGGCGGCACATGAGGATCTTGCCCTCGTGCTCGACGATACAGCCGACCACATTGCGCGGGTTGTCGTAGAAGATCTCGCCGGTCGCCGTGCAGATATTGCGCTTGCGATCGTCGCCCGGCGGAATCTTGTATTCGGTCGGCGCGCCGCAGTTGGGGCAGTAGGTCATGGGCTTGGGCATCGCGCAAGATTAGCAGACAACGAGGCGCAATCGATGCGCTGCTATTCTGCGAATCGGCACGAACCATGCAACGGCTTGAGACATGAATCCGTCGATCAATGAAAAACACCCGGCCATGAGCGCGACCGACGTGGCCGCCCACGACGAAGCCCTGCGAGCGCAGGTACGCGCGGCCGGCGTGCTGCTGGGCGACGTGCTGCGCTCGCAGGCGCGCGAAGGCGTGTTCGATACCGTGGAAACGCTGCGGCGCGGCTATATCGCGCTGCGCGAAAACGAAGATGCGCAAAAACGCGCCGAACTGCAGGCCCTGGTCGCCGAGTTGCCCGCCGAAACCATGACCGAGGTCACGCGCGCATTCGCGATCTATTTCAATCTCGCCAACCTGCTCGAAGAACTGCATGCCCACCGCACCCGGCGTGCGCTGGCGGCCGACGGCAATCCGCAATGGATCGGTTCGTTCAATCGCAGTTTTACCGATCTGGCCGCCGAAGGCGTGGGGCTGGACGAAGCATTGTCGCGCCTCGAGCGGCTGTCGTTCATGCCGGTGTTCACCGCCCATCCCACCGAGGCCAAGCCACGGGCGGTGCTGGATGCACTGCGCCGACTGTTCGAATGGTTTCGGGAGCTGGCCTTCGACGAGCCGGACGAACGCCGCTACGCCGAAGTCGAAGAACATATCCGCCAGAACATTCAGGTGCTCTGGAAAACCGAGGAACTGCGCGGCTCGCGCCCGACGGTCGCCGACGAAATTCGCAACGGCCTGTACTACTTTCGGGCCTCGCTGTTTGCCAGCGTGCCGGTGATCTATCGCAACCTCGAACGCGCGCTGTCCAATGCCTACGGCGAACGCGTCGAGCCGCCGACGGTGCTGGATTTCGGCTCCTGGATCGGCGGCGACCGCGACGGCAACCCCTATGTCACTGCGCGCGAAACCCGCTATGCGCTGCGTATGCAGGCCCGCGAAGTGCTCTCCGAATATCTGCGCCGGATTGATCATCTGGCCAGCCGGCTGTCGTTCTCGGCGCGCTGGTGCAACCCCAGTGATGCCTTCTGGCAACGCCTGGCCGACGACGAACAGCGTATCGCCGCGCATACCGGCGTACGCGCCGAGCGCTTCGCGGCCGAGCCCTATCGGCGCAAGCTCTATCTCATGCGCCAGCGTATCGCGGCCATGGTCGACCAGTTGCAGACCGAGTTGCGCCTGCGCGCCGAACGCAGCGAGCGCAGCCCGGTGGCTTATGCCAGCGCGGCCGAGCTGGTCGACGAAATCCGGGTCATGCGCGAATCGTTGGCCGGCCATGGCGACGAGGCGATCGCCGATGACGAAATCAAGGACTTGCAGCGTCTGGTCCAGACCTTCGGTTTCCATCTCGCACGGCTGGATCTGCGCGAAGAATCCACCCGCCATACCCAGTGCCTGCACGAGCTGTTTGCCGCGCTGGATATCTGCGAAGACTACGAATCGCTCGACGACGCCTCCCGCAGCGAACTGCTGGCTGCGGAACTGGCGCGCGAGGATGTGCCCGATATCGCCCGGGTCGATGTCTCGGGCGAGGTGGGCGATACGCTCGACAGCCTGGCCGTGGTACGCGAATTCACCCGCACGCTGGGCGTGGATGCCTTTGGCAGCTACGTGATTTCGATGACGCACAACGTCTCGGATATGCTCGCTCTGCTGTGGCTCATGCGCGCCAGTGGCGTCTATGAGCCGGGCGGGGCCACGCCGCCGCTGGCGATCGCGCCGTTGTTCGAAACGGTGGCCGATCTCGAACATATCGAACCGGTACTCGATGGCCTGCTCGGCCAGCCGGCCTATCGTGCGTTTCTCGAAGCCCAGGGCGACGATGGCAAGCGGCGCCAGGAAGTCATGCTCGGCTATTCCGACTCCTGCAAGGACGGCGGCATCATGGCCTCGCGCTGGCAGCTCTACAAGGCGCAGCAGCTGGCGGTGGCGGTGTGCGACAAGCACGACGTCGACAGTCTGCTGTTTCATGGCCGCGGCGGCACGGTCGGGCGCGGCGGCGGGCCCACCCATCAGGCAATCGTTTCGCAGCCGCCGGGCACGGTGCGTTCGCGCATCAAGTTCACCGAGCAGGGCGAAATGATCTTCGCCAAGTACAGCAATCCGGAAACCGCGATTCACGAACTCACGCTCGGCATCACCGGTACGCTCAAGGCCAGCGGCTTTGCCACCGACGATACCGACCATTCGCGGGTGGCTGGCGCGTTGTCGGATACCGGCGAGGCCTTTTATCGACGCCTGACCGAGGATACCGATGGTTTTTTCGATTACTTCTATGCGGCCACGCCCACAGCCGAAATCGGTGCGCTGAATATCGGCTCGCGCCCCGGCCATCGCAAGGCGGTGCGTGGCAAATCCTCGATTCGCGCCATTTCCTGGGTATTTGCCTGGGCCCAGTCGCGCCACACCCTGCCGGGCTGGCTCGGCGTAGGCACCGCGCTTGCCGAGGCCGGCATCGACAACGACGAACTGGTGGCCCTGTATCGCGACTGGCCGTATTTCCGCACCATCATCGATAGCGTGCAGATGTCGCTGTCCAAGGCCGATATGCGCATCGCCGCAGCCTATGCCGAGCTGGCGCCGGAACATAACGCCATATTCGATGCCATCAAGGCCGAATACGAGCGTGCGGTCGCGCGTATACTCGCGATTACGGGCGAGACGGCATTGCTCGACGACGACGTGGTGCTCAAGCGCTCGCTGGATCGGCGGCGGCCTTATCTCGACCCGCTCAACCATATTCAGATCACCGCGCTCACGCGTTATCGTGAAGGCGGCGATCGGATCTGGCTGGACCCGGTATTGCGCTCGATCAACGCGATCGCCGCCGGCATGCGCAATACCGGCTGACGTTTTTTCGCGTTATCGATAGTGAGATCAAGACCATGAATCTTCGGTTTTTGCTTGCCCGGCGCGGGCTGGTCGGTGTGGCGCTGTGTGTGTTTGCCTTTGCCACGAGCGCATTCGCCCAGGCGCAGACACAGGATGCGAACCCCAAGACTAGCGCCGAACGTCCGCCGCGCCCGGTCTATCTCGATATCGTGCCGGTGGCCGATGCGCGTTATTCCATGCTGCCCGAGGAGCTGGTCACCTCGCTCGCCCGCGAGGCCCTGGCCGATGCCCGCCAGGCCACGATTCGCATGGCCGGCGAGGACTTGCCGGCCGGCGTACGCGTGCTGCGCATCATGTATATCGTGCATCAGCAGGAAGAAGACGATGGCGTGACCGCGGCGGTGGCTGCTTCCACGGAACTGCTGCGCACCGCCAATGAAGGCGATGGCGGGCTGCAGACGTTTTCTATCTACAACGGCCTGCAGCAGACCCTGGTCCAGGGTCGGGACGTCACCCGCGCGCGTGAGCAGCTGCGCGATGCCTTCAAGAAGGAGCTGCAGGCACGCATCAGCTCGGCTTTCCAGAACGCCGAGGCGCTTAAGTAGGTTGGCCGCTTAGCCTGGCGGCTGCACGCTGTTATCCTTGCCGTCATTGTTTTTGACGTTCAAGGAAACCGTCATGGCCGAAAACGAAATGCCCGAGATCAAGGTCGATGCCGACAGCATGTATCGCGAAGAGTCCTTTACGGACCTCAAGGTCGGCAGTATTCGTCGTCTGATTCCGGTCACCAAGGACGGCGACGACGACAGCTCACGCGCTGTGCGCTATGAAGGCTCGGCCAGCCTGATGACCCCGGCCGGCAGTCTGCCGCTGTCGTTCGAGCTGGAAGCCGATTCTCTGGGCGCTGCGATCGATCAGTTCCCGGACGCGGTCAATGCCGCGGCCGAACGCGCCATCGAAGAACTCAAGGAAATGCAGCGCCAGCAAAGCCAGCAGATCCAGGTGCCGGGCCAGGGCGGCTACGGCGGTGGTCAGGGCGGCTTTGGCGGCGGCCAGCAGGGCGGCGGCGGCCGTATCCAGTTCTAGCGCCCCAGGGCGTGTCGTCATAAGATACGGCGTCGCATCGGCAGCCAAGCGCCGGCAAGACAAGGCATCGCGAGCGTCGCGTGGCCATGCCACGTGAGCGAGCCCTAAAATTGACTATGGCGCCGGACTGCCGGGGCTTGGCCGCCGACCCCCGGGTTGCCCGCGTCGGACGCGCCATGCGGCGTTGCGGACCTTGACCGTGGCGGACCACGCTCGGCGGCCCGCGCCTTGCCTGACACGCCCGATGCGGGCAATGCGACGTCATATCTTATGACGACACGCCCTAGCTTCCCTGACTAATAGTGAGGCGGCGTTTCGTCCAGGTTCTGGACGGCGCCGCCTTCGGATTCCGCCAGCGCGCCAATACGTGATTCGAGCTGCTGGTAGCGCTCGTGCAGGCGGTCGATTTCGCGGCTCTGGGCATAGACCAGATCGCTGAGCTGTTCGATGGTCGCGTCCTGGTAGGCGATGCGCATTTCCAGGGTTTCGATACTCGATTCGCTCATGCTAGCCCCGCAGTCTCGAGGCCGAGTTCGCCGACCAGGCGATCGCGCAGCGTGGTGATCATGGTCGCGCTGTAATCGCGGGATTCGTCAAGATTGCCCCAGACCGGGCGCGGCCAGCAGGGGTCGTTTTGATGGCGGGCGATGATGTGGATATGCATCTGGGCGACCTGATTGCCGAGGGTGGCCACGTTGAGCTTGTCCGCTTCGAATTCGTGAGCCACGAAACGCGACAAGGCGCGTACCTGGGCACTTACCCGCGCATGTTCCGCATCGTCGAGCTGGTGCCAGTCGATTGCGTCGGTATCGACGACCAGAATCAGCCAGCCGACGGCCGCGTTGCGATGCAATAGCACGCTGGCATGGTCGAGTTGGCCGAGGACATGGCAATCGGCAAGTAGTTGATCGTCAATCTGCATCGCGGCGGTCAGGTCGTTACGGCATGGCGCCTCTCGGCGGCGAGCCCGTCATTGTATAAGATCGGCGAAAGACCTCGGCCTTCGCCGGGGTGGATTTCACTCGGGGGAAGCGATGGACGCAATCAGAGGCTGGATCGATGTCATTCAAGGCGGCGGCTGGTCGGGCCTGCTCATGGCCGGTTTTGCCGTCGTGGTCGTGATGTTCATTTTCGCGTTCGTTTCGAACAAGTATTTCTGGATTGTGCTGGCGCTGGTCGCGGCCGGTTTTGGCGGCTATTACCTGTTGTATTTGCACTAATTCTGCGTGGCACGCAAAGCGGGCTAGCGCGCATTCGTCGTTTGTGATCAATTATCGGCGTTCGCCTGCTTGAGTGGCTCGTTTCCTTGCAAATCTTGCCGTTACGTCTTTCCGGGTTTTTGCGTCGCCGTCGTCCGGTAACGCTGGTTTTGTGGGGCTACGCCTTCTACGTCGCCTGCGGTTTCGCCCTGCTGTGTCTGCCGCAGGCCCATGCGCAGGCCGGCCTGGACTGGCTTGATCATCTGTTCATCGCGACCTCGGCGGTGTCGACTACCGGGCTGGTGTCGATCAGCCCGTCGGGTAGCTACAGCTTTTTCGGCGAACTGGTCATTCTCGGCCTGATCCAGCTCGGCGGCATCGGCTACATGACGCTGGGTTCGTTCGTAATGCTCGCGTTGCGCCACCGCCTGGATCCTGTGCACCGGGGCGTGGCGCGCACGGCCTTCATTCTGCCGCGGGATATGAATGTGGGCGCGTTTATCCGCGCGGTGGTCATATTCACGCTGACCATCGAGTGTGCGGGCGCGGTGTTGCTGAGCCTGCTGTTCGCCGCCGCCGGCACGCCGGATGCGATCTGGAACGGTGTCTTTCATTCCGTTTCCGCCTTCTGTACCGCCGGCTTCAGCCTGTTCGATACCAGCCTGGAGGCCTATAGCGACAATACCGGCATTGTGCTGGTCGTCGCGGCCCTGAGTTATCTCGGCGCGATCGGCTTCATCGTGATGAGCGACTGGTGGCGCTGGGTCAGCCGGCGGCGTGGGCCGTCGCTGACCTCGCGCATCATTCTGCGCGTGACGTTTTGGCTGGCCTTGATCGGCACGGTGTCGATCGCGCTCACCGATGCCCATCTGGCGGAACTGGGGCTCAAGGAACGGCTGTTGGCGGCGTTTTTCCAGGTCATGACGGCCATGACCACGGTGGGTTTCGATACCGTGCCCATCGCCAATCTGGGCTCGGCTTCGATTCTGTTGATACTGGTGGCCATGATCATGGGCGCGTCGCCCTCGGGCACCGGCGGCGGTATCAAATCGACCACGGTCGCCATCTTCTACGGCGCGGTACGCGGTGCACTGGCCGGGCGCGAGTCCATCCGCCTGCTCGGCGAGACGATCAGCGCGCGGCGTATCCATATGGCGGTGGCCGCGGCGGGGTTCTATATCGGCGCCTTCGTGGTGGGCATGGCCGCGCTCATGCTCGTCGAGGAGCAGGATTTTCTCGTGCTCATGTTCGAGTCAGCCTCGGCCATCGGCACGGTCGGTCTGAGTCTGGGGGCGACCGGCGAGCTCGGTACGGCGGGCAAGTGGATCGTGATTGGCATGATGTTCATCGGCCGTCTTGGCCCGATCACCGTCGGCGTGGCGTTATTCCCGCGGCCCGACAGCGATGAAGGCCGAGGTCGCCCGGTTGCTGATCTGGCGGTATAGCCCGGCCCGCGCGCGTTGCGAAAACCTGGCCGCGCTCAACGCGTCGGTGACAGCGCCAGCCGCAGGCCGAAACCCACCAGCACCGCGCCGGTAATGCCGTCGAGCATGCGCGTGACGCGCTGGCTTGCCAGGGCGCGGGCGAACGGTCGGGTCGCGGCGATCAGCAGCACGAACCAGGCCAGGGTCAGCGCCACGTGAATGAGCGCCAACACGCTGCTGAAGGCGATCACATTGGCGCCATCCGGAATGAACTGGGGCAGAAAGCTCACGTAGAACACGCCGACCTTGGGGTTGAGCAGATTCGAACCCAGTCCGCGGAGCAGCCAGCTACGAGCTTGGCGCGCCGGCGCGCGCCCGGCTGTCGCCGCCGGTTCGGGCGACGCGTTTGTGCCGTTGAACGCGCGCCGTAGCATGCCGGCGCCGAGCCATAGCAGATAGGCCGCGCCCACGAACTGCAGCGTGCGATAGGCGAGTTCGGAAACCGCCAGCAAAGCGCCCAGCCCGAAGGCCGTGACCAGGCCCCAGACGAATAGCCCGGTCACGATGCCAAACGCCGCACACAGTGCCCGGCGCGGTGTTTCCACCGCGGCGGTACGCAGGACCAGCGCGGTGTCGATGCCGGGCGTGAGGGTCATCAACCCGGCAGCCAGTGCAAAGCCTGCGATCGCGGTGGGTATGTCCATGCCGGGTATCGCCCGATATGCCGTGTGTGCCCGGCGCGCCGAAAAATCGGAATGCATTGGCCCGGCCAGGCGTGATGCCGGCTCGAGGCCAGCGCGTCGATTGCCGCGCAAAAGCTGCCAGTCGGGGCGGCGCACGTCGAAGACGTGCGTGCGTAAGCGATGGTGCCCGGGGCGAGAATCGAACTCGCACTCTGTTGCCAGAACCGGATTTTGAGTCCGGCGCGTCTACCAGTTCCGCCACCCGGGCAGGTGATCGGCGCGCAGTATACCGCTGTCGCTGCCTGTGACCAATGCACAGCGGTGCAAGTACGCTCAGTAATCGGCCAGAATCGACTCCATATCGGTCTGATAAGCGGTCACGGTCTGGCGATAACTCAGCGACGGGCGCGAGGACGTACCGTTGATCACGAAGGCAAAGGCGCCGTAGCCGCCACTTTGCAGTCGGAAATAACCCGCCAGCGCGCGCACCGTGACCGGTTCGCTCAAGGTGCCGGTCTTGGCGTTGATTCGGGTGAGCCAGTCGAAATTGCCCTGCTTGAGCGTGCGCGAGGGCGCCGAGAGCGGGACCGGAATGCTGCCGTAGAAAGCCGGAAACAGCGACGGCTGGCGATACATATACGACAGCAGCGCCACCAGATCGCGCGCCGAGAGCTTGTTGCTCACCGCCAGGCCGCTGCCGCTATCCAGCACCGCACCGCTGCCGGCCCCGGCCTGCATGGGGAAGTTTTCACGCAACGCCCGATCGGCCAGGGCTTCCAGCGCCTGGGAGGCCAGCGGCAGGGTCAGCGGACGGTTGTAGCCGCTGTCGGCCGCCAGATCGAGGGTGAGCGTATCCGCCATGTAATTGTTCGAATAGGCCATCAGCGGAATCAGCTGCTCGGCGAGCGTGTCGCTTTCCACGTGTGCGAGCGTGGTGGTGCCGCCGATGTTGCCCTGCACGCGCACATTGCCGGTCACCGTGATGCCCATGTCGTGGAGCATGGCCGCGATCACGCGCGCGGTGTCCTGGGCCGGGCCGGTGACCGCGCGATGAATCTTGTAGGGCCCGGTGCCCATGGGCAACGAACCACGCAGATGCAGCGTGGACTGGCCGCCGTCATAGGTGCGCCACACACTCAGGCTCGGGCGCGTGCCGGGCAGGCCGGTGCTCACATCGTTGGCGATGCGATAGCCGGACAGCCCGCGTGGCAGCAACTCGACCCGGGCCGGATCGCCGGCGCGCTCGCCGGCGTAGACATTGGCCTGAATCGTGGCGAAATTCACGCCGGCCGAGGACAGCGGCGCGCTGTAGGCATGCGAGGCTACGCGCTGGGCGTCGCAGCGATCCTTGGTCAGGCAGGGCACGCTGCCGAACAGGCCGTCATCGACGACCAGATCGCCATTCACGCGCGAGATGCCGCGTTCGCGCAGGCCGTTAATCAGGCTCCACAGGCGCGCGTTATCCAGCGCCGGATCGCCGCCGCCCACGAATATCAGATTGCCGTTCAAGGCGTTGCCGGACACGCTGCCATTGGTGGTAAAGCGGCTGGTAAAGCGATGCGCCGGGCCGAACTGTTCGAGCGCGGCGGCGGCCGCGTAGAGCTTGCTGACAGAGGCTGGCGTAAGACGCTGATCGGCATTGATTTCGTCGATGACCGCCATGTCATCCAGGCGGATGACCATGGCGCTGACATTGGCCTGACGCGATAGCGCGCGCAAGGAGTCGAGATAGGACGCCGCCTGGGCGGGTACCGCCACGGCGAACAGGGACACGGCGAGCGTGGTCGCGATCACCACGCCGGACAACGCCCGGCTTGGGGCCGATTTACGAACGATGGACATCTGATCCTGGAGGGCGCGGCGAAAGGCGTCAGTGTAGAGCCAGCGCGGGTACGGACTCAATTTCACGATTACCGTGGCGCTGGCCGTCGACGCCGTGGCCTGGCGTGTCTAAACTGCGCCGCCATGTCCCTAGAACATCTCAATCAATCCGGCGCGGCGCGTCGCGCGCGCCTGACCCTGCCGCACGGCGTGGTGGATACGCCGACCTTCATGCCCGTGGGCACCTACGGCACGGTCAAGGGCATGACGCCGGAGGAGCTCGAAAGCCTGGGCGCACAGATCGTGCTGGGTAATACCTATCATCTGATGCTGCGCCCGGGTACCGAGATTATCGAGGCGCACGGCGGCCTGCATGGCTTCATGCACTGGGACAAACCGATTCTCACCGACTCCGGCGGCTTTCAGGTCTGGAGTCTGGCCGAGATGCGAAAGCTCACCGAGGACGGCGTCGCGTTTCGTTCGCCGCTCGACGGATCGCGCCAGTATCTGTCGCCCGAGCGCTCGATCGAAGTCCAGCATGCGCTGAACTCCGATATCGTCATGTGTCTGGACGAATGCACCGATTACCCGGTGCCCAAGCAGGATGCGGCGGCGTCGATGCAGCTGTCCATGCGCTGGGCAGCACGCTGTCGAGGCGCCCACGGCGATAGCCGCAACCTGTTGTTCGGTATCAACCAGGGCAGTGTGTTTGCCGATCTGCGCGCCGAATCGATGGCCGCGCTCGTGGATATCGGCTTCGACGGCTATGCCATCGGCGGCGTGTCGGTGGGCGAGGCCTGGGCCGACAAGGCCGCGGTGCTCGAAGGCGTGTTGCCGGTCACCCCGGCCGATTATCCGCGTTATCTCATGGGCGTCGGCACGCCTTCGGATCTGGTGGCGGCGGTGTCGTTCGGTATCGACATGTTCGATTGCGTGATGCCCACGCGCAACGCCCGCAACGGCTATCTGTTCACCTCCGAGGGCGTGGTCAAGATCAAGAACGCGGTGCACAAGCACGATATCGGCCCGCTGGATGCGAAATGTGGCTGTCCGACCTGCCGCAACTACAGCCGGGCCTATCTGCACCATCTGTATCGCTGCGGCGAAATTCTGGCCGCGCGGCTCAACACCTGGCACAACCTGTATTACTACCAGCAACTCATGCAGCGTATCCGCACCGCGATCGAGGCCGATCGTTACGAGGCGTTCATGCGCGAGTTCTTTACCGGCCCCGAGGGCGCGGGGACTGCGCAGGCGGCCTATTTCGGTTATGGCAGCTAGCTGGGCCGCTGTGGCGCGCGTGTGTCCTGAAACCGGCGAATGCTGTGGCATACTACGCCGCTCGAACGGGCGCGCCCACGCGCCAGACCCCGTTTTCAATCGAGGTAAACTATGGATTTTCTGATTTCGCCGGCCTATGCGCAGTCCGGCGGCCAGGCCGGCGGTATTCTTCCCACGCTGATCATGGTCGGTCTGTTCTTCGTGTTCATGTATTTCATGATCATCCGGCCGCAGATGAAGCGCCAGAAAGAGCACAAGAAACTGCTCGAAAGCCTGGACAAAGGCGTCGAAGTGGTGACCTCGGGCGGCGTGGCCGGCAAGATTCGCCAGGTCGGCGAAAACTTCATCGTCGTCGAAGTGTCCGAAGGCGTCGAGATCCGTATTCAGAAGAACGCCGTGGCGAGTGTGGTGCCCAAGGGCACGCTGGACTCGCTGTAACGCGTATCTTCGCGGCTGCACCGGTGTGACGAGGCACCGGTGCCATGAGTAGACCGTCCATCGGGGCCCTATGAATCGCTATCCACTATGGAAATATCTCCTGCTGCTGTTCGTGCTGGCGGCGGGTGTGCTGTATGCGCTGCCCAATATCTACGGCGAACAGCCGGCGGTTCAGGTTTCAGACGCCGACGGTGAGGCCGCGACCCCGGCGCTGGTGCAGCGGGTAAAGACCACGCTCACCGATGCCGATGTCGCGCCTGAAGAAATCACCCTGGAAGAAGGGCGTCTACTCGCGCTCTACAAGAACACCGAAGCCCAGCTGCGTGCAGCCGGGGTGCTCAAGCGCAAACTCGGCGACGACTACACCATCGCGCTCAACCTCGCGCCCAGCACGCCGGACTGGCTGCGTGCGCTTGGCGCCGAGCCGATGGCGCTGGGCCTGGATCTGCGCGGCGGCGTGCATTTCCTGCTCGAAGTGGATATGGAAGCGGTCTTTAACGAGACCTACGACCGCTACGCACGCGATATTCCGCGTTTCCTGCGCGACGAATCGATTCGCTACAGTCGCGCCTCGCGCGATGGCGATGCGGTGCGCCTGCAGTTTCCCAATGCCCAGGCCATGGACAATGCCCGGGATGCGCTGGGCAGCGAGTTCAGGGTTCTGAACTTCAATCAGGCGCCCAATAGCGACAACACGCTTGTTGCCACGCTCACGGAAACCGAACAAAAGCGTATTACCGACTTCGCGCTCCAGCAGAACCTCACCACGCTGCGTAATCGTGTCAACGAGCTGGGTGTGGCTGAGCCCCTGGTTCAGCGCCAGGGCGATTCGCGTATCGTCGTGGAGTTGCCCGGCGTTCAGGACACCGCCGAAGCCAAGCGGTTGCTCGGCAAGACGGCAACACTGGAATATCGTCTGGTCGCCCAGGGCCAGGATGCCCAGGCCGCCGAGCGTACCGGCAATATTCCGCCGGGCACCGAGCTGTATCACACCCGCGACGGCCGGCCGATTCTGCTCGATGACGACGTGATTGCCTCGGGCGACCAGCTGGTGGATGCCTCCTCGGGTTTCGATCAGCAGACCGGTAGCCCGGCGGTGTTCGTCACCCTGGACGGTCAGGCCGCCAGCAAGATGTTCGATACCACCTCGGCGCATGTCGGCGACCCGATGGCGGTGCTGTTCATCGAAAACCGGATCGACACGCACTACGAGAACGGCGAGGAAGTCCGCGAGCGCAAGAAGGTCGAAGAAGTCATCAGCGTGGCCAATATCCGCAGCGCCTTCGGCAAGCGTTTCCAGACCACCGGCCTGGAACGCGGCGAAGCGCACGATCTGGCCCTGCTGCTGCGCGCCGGCGCGCTCGCCGCGCCGGTGAACATCGTCGAAGAACGCACCATCGGCCCGAGCCTGGGTGCCGACAATATCGCCCAGGGTCGTCTGGCGGTCATCGTGGGTTTTCTGCTCGTGATCGTGTTCATGGCGGTCTATTACCGCGGTTTCGGTCTGTTCGCCAACGCAGCCCTTTTGATGAATCTCGTACTCATCGTCGCGCTGCTGTCGTTGTTGCAGGCCACGCTTACGCTGCCGGGTATTGCCGGCATCGTGCTGACCGTGGGTATGGCGGTCGACGCCAACGTACTGATCTTCGAGCGAATACGTGAGGAACTCGATGCCGGCAATACGCCGCAGTCGGCGATCAAGTCCGGCTACGACAAGGCGTTTTCATCGATTGCCGACGCCAACGTCACCACGCTGATCGCCGCCATCGTGCTGTTCGGTTTCGGCACCGGCCCGATCAAGGGCTTTGCCGTGACCCTGTCGCTGGGCATCCTCACCTCGATGTTCACCGCGATCGTCGGCACCCGTGCGATGGCCAATCTCGTCTACGGTCGCCGGCGTCGGTTACAGAAACTGTCGATCTAGCATGCGTGACCCACGCCTGCGTTTTGCTCTCAAGTCGAGTCTCGAATGCGCCTGATCAAATCCAACACCTCGATCGACTTCATCAGCTACGGCAAGTACGCCATCGTTTTTTCGGCGTTGCTGATTCTGGTGTCGTTCGTATCGTTCTCGATGGAAAAACTCTCGTTCGGCGTGGATTTCACCGGCGGCGTAGTGATCGAGGTCGGTTATCCGCAGGCGGTGGGCCTCGATGAGGTTCGCGGCGCGCTCGACGACGGTGGCTATCCGGGCGCCACGGTCCAGCATTTCGGTTCATCCGATGCGGTCATGATCCGCCTGGCCAGCGAAGAGGGCGCGGATAGCTCGGATGTGAGCACCCGCGTCATGCAATCGCTACAGGCCGAAAACAGCGCGGCGGAGCTACGACGGGTGGAATTCGTCGGCCCGCAGGTCGGCGACGAACTGATCAACAAGGGCGGCCTGGCGCTGCTGTATACGGTGATCGCGATTCTCATCTACGTGATCGTGCGTTTCCACTGGAAACTGGCCGCTGGGGCGGTTGCGGCCCTGGTGCACGACGTGCTGATCACGCTGGGCGTGTTTTCGCTGTTCCATCTGGATTTCGATCTCACCGTGCTGGCTGCGCTGCTCGCGGTTATCGGCTACTCGCTCAACGACACGATCGTCGTGTTCGATCGTATTCGCGAGAACTTCCGGCGCATGCGCAAGGCCACACCCGTGGAAGTGGTCAATGCCTCCATCAACCAGACCCTGTCGCGTACGTTGATGACCTCCGGCACGACCATCCTGACCCTGCTGGCGCTGTTCTTCCTTGGCGGCGAGGTTATCCACGGCTTCGCCACCGCGCTGCTGATCGGCATCTTCATCGGTACCTATTCCTCGATCTTCGTGGCCAGCGCGCTCGCCCTGCGGCTCAAGATCACCAGCCAGGACCTGTTCCCGCCCAAGGAAGAGGATGCCGAGAAGGCGTCACGCGTCACGCGTTAGTCTCCGGTTACGGGCTCGCCAGCGCTGAATCAACGGCGCGGGTGAATTTTGGCTTGGGGTTTCGCACTGCTGTGCGAGTGACTTTCATTTGCTTGTCCAAATGAAAGTAACCAAAGCAAAAGACGCCCTGGCTTGCGCCGATGCTGCGCATCGGTTCCCTGCGCGGCTCCGGCGCCAAGCGGGCCAGCCGGAAACTCGCTTTGCTCAAACATCCGGCTGACTTATCCGCTTGCCGCCTCCACTGCTCGGCGCTACGCCCAAGGGACCCGAATACAGGCAAGCGTCGCTATCGCTCGCTCAAGGTCACGTCTTTTGTAGGTCGGCTTAGCGAAGCGTAAGCCGACAAGAACGCAGCCACTGCGCCAGCATCAACTACATCGTCGTATGGGCGCCGCGCTACGGGCTAGCCGCCTGTATTCGCACCCCGTGTGGAGCGAACGAGAAGCACAGGGCCGAAGGGTTTCCGGCGCACCGCGCCGGGGCGGCAAGGTGTTTGAGGGCGGTCAAAGCCGCCCGAGTTTTTGCCGCGCCCTTCGGCCTGAGCATCGCAGTGGTTCAGCGCGTAGCGCCGACGCGTAACCTGGGCGTCTTTTCCTTTGCTTCCTTTCGTTTGGACGAGCAAACGAAAGGGAGTCGCACAGCAGTGCGAAACCTCGGTTTCGATGAACTCGTGAGTGCCCAGCGACTCGTGGCTCGGACCGTTAGATTTACGGCTTTACGCCCGATGTACATTTCGCCACGAGTTGCCGTAAACCGCTGCCTCCCCAATCGAAACACGTCCTGAATACGCGTGTAGCTCATCGTGACGAAAATGGATATAGAGGTCTTTCAGCCGGGCAAAGAGCACCAGTCGGCGTTCCTGGCTGCTGTCCGGCGCAGCCAACCCGGCCTGAAGCGCTGGGTTTCGCCGCCCGACACGCCAGAGAAATACGCGAAGTACCTGGAGCGCTACGCAGGCGACACGCATCGCAGTTATCTGGCCATGGCCAGCAACGGCACGCTGGTGGGCTGTATCAACCTGAACGAAATTGTGCGCGGCGCATTGCAATCTGCGTACCTTGGGTACTACGCATTCAGCCCGAACGAAGGCAAGGGTCTTATGAAAAACGCCTTGGCCGTCGTGGTGTCGCGCAGCTTTGGCCTCCACGCACTGCATCGACTGGAGGCCAACATCCAACCCGCCAACGAGCGCTCTGTTGGTCTGGTCAAGTCACTGGGTTTTCGATTGGAAGGCTATTCGCCGCGCTATCTGAAGATCGACGGCGAGTGGCGCGACCACGAGCGCTATGCGATTACGTCGGAAGAGTGGTCCTAGAATGGCGGCGCGTCCCGAGAACATATGCAGCCTGGATCGGGATTCTGGCCGCGGCGATATCGCGCAGCGACCGCGGGGAACTATTTGATGACGGTTTGCCGCGGAAACGAACCCACGCAGCGCTTGATTCACTCGCCGTCTTCGAAATCCTTGATATAGGCAGGCAATTCGTCGGCCCGATGCGCATCCCCGTAACGCCGATCGTCCGGATAATACTCGGCCCAGCGCTGGACTTCGCCGGCCGTGCGTTCGCCAGCGATGTCGGCGATGAAGGCCAGCGTCATATCCATACCGGCTGATACGCCTGCGGAGGTCCAGATGTGTCCTGCGTGGGTGAACCGTGTTTCCTGAACCGCCACGTCCCCGAGCGCGCGCAGGCGATCGAGCGATGCCCAATGCGTGGTTGCGGGTTGGCCGGTGAGCACGCCGGCCCGGTGGAGCAGGAAGGCGCCGGTACACACCGACAGCAGCGCCTGGCATTGGCTCGCACATTCGCTGATGAAGGCGATGGTTTCGGCTTCGTCGACCACCCGACGTGTGCCGCGTCCGCCGGGCACCAGCAGTACGTCGAGCGCCGGGCAATCTGCGAAGCCGACGTCGGCTGTGAGCGTCAGACCCTTGGCGCAACGAACCGGGCCGGGTTGGGCGGCCACGAGCAGACGTTCGCCCGGGCCGTCGAAGTACTCGGCCCATACGCCCACGAGTTCCCACGGGCCGAGCAGGTCCAGTTCTTCCACGCCATCGAAGATAAGAAAGCCGAAACGCATGGCCCGCCTCGTGTGGTTCAACGACGTTCGATCATGCGCTCGTCGAGACTATCGAGCTAGCTGCCACCCTGCGGGGTGCGTTCGATCTTTTCGATCAGCTGCGGATAGAGCTTGGGATTGGCGGCGATCACATTGCCCGTTTTGAGTGGGTCCTGATCCTTGATATCACCGGCAATACCGCCCGCGCCGCGTACCAGCAGCAGACCCGCGGCCATGTCCCATGGGGCAAGGCCCATTTCCCAGAAGCCATCCAGGCGCCCGGCGGCGACATAGGCCAGATCGAGTGCCGCGGAGCCGGCGCGGCGAATATCCGCGCTCGACGACAGCAGTCGGTTGAACACGGGCATGTGGGTGGCGATGTCCTGCTTCTTGCGATAGGCAAAACCGGTGGCCAGCAGCGCCTGGCGCAGGCGCGTGGTGCGGGTCACGCGAATACGCTTGCCGTCCAGGCTGGCGCCGGCGCCGCGATCGGCGGTGAACAACTCGTCCTTGACCGGATCGTAGACCACGGCATGTTCGATCACGCCGTTGATCTGACAGGCGATCGAGACACAGAAATGCGGAATGCCGGCAATGAAATTGGCCGTGCCGTCGATCGGGTCGATGATCCAGACCGTATCCGACTCGCCGCTTTCGCCGGACTCCTCGGCCATGAAGGCATGGTCCGGATAGACACGGCTGATGGTGTCGATGATCGCGTTTTCGGCGCGCTGATCGGCTTCGGTCACGAAATCGTTGCGACCGCTCTTGGCGGTAACCTCGCCGGTATCGCCGCGCCGGTAGTACTCCAGAATCACGCCACCGGCCCGGCGGGCGGCGGTGACGGCGATGTTGGTCAACGGTTGCATCGAAAAATCCTTGATCGAACCCGGCGCGCGTAGACGCGGGCGAGTCATGAAAAGCCGGGTAGCGTACCATCTGCACGCCGTATTGATACGAGAGTCGAACATGAGCGAGCCGGCTGCCCCGGACGAAACCGCGGTATTTGACGAATCCCGCCTGGCGCGTCTGCGTATCGTGCTCGTAGGGGCTCAGCATCCCGGCAATATCGGTGCGGCCGCGCGGGCGATGAAAGTCATGGGTCTACATGACCTTGCGCTGGTGGCCCCCGAACGCTATCCCGACCCCGAGGCGCAGGCGCGTGCGTCGGGCGCGGACGACGTGCTCGAGGCCGCGCGTGTGTACGACACGCTGGAACAGGCCATCGGCGACTGTACGCTGGCGATCGGCGCGAGCGCGCGTCGGCGCCATATGCACTGGCCGCTCGTGGATGCGCGCCGCGCGGCGGTGAAAGCCATCGAACTCGCGCGGGATCAGAACGTGGCGCTGGTATTCGGACGTGAGCGCAGCGGGCTGGAAAACGCGGAGCTGGATCTGTGCCAGCTGCACCTGCAGGTGCCCACCAATCCCGCCTATCGCTCGCTCAATCTCGCGGCGGCGGTACAGGTAGTGGCCTACGAACTGCGCATGGCCGCCGGCGACACCCCCGAGGCCGAGCCCGCGCACGAACCGGTCACCACTGCGGATATGGAAGGCCTGTACGGCCACTGGCAGGAGGTACTCGGGGCCAGCGGTTTTCTGGATACCGACAATCCGGGGCATCTCATGCGCCGGCTGCGGCGGCTGTTCAATCGGGCCGCGCCGGATCGTATCGAGGTCAATATCCTGCGCGGTGCACTGCGTTCGCTGGACCCGCGTCGACAACCGCTGCGCGGGGCCGTGCGTAACAACAACGAGTCAACCGACGAGCGGGGACTTGATCCTTAGCGGATAAACCCGAAATAGTGCATATCGCAGGAACAATGCCCGACCGGCACGAGGATATCGGCATGCACCCACATCGACCCATCGACGGGCGCTTCGAGGCGCGGAGCATCTCATGATCTCGCGCATGCGTGAGGACATCCACACCATTTTCGAGCGCGATCCGGCTGCGCGCAGCGTCTGGGAAGTGATTTTTTCATACCCGGGCCTGCACGCCCTGTGGTGGCATCGCGTGGCGCACTGGTGCTGGACCCACCGGCTGACCTGGCTGGGGCGCTTTGTGTCGCATATCTCGCGCTGGCTGACCGGCATCGAGATTCACCCCGGCGTGACCATTGGCCGGCGGTTTTTCATCGACCACGGCTTTGGCGTGGTCATCGGCGAAACCACGGTCATCGGCGACGATGTCACCCTCTATCAGGGGGTGACCTTGGGCGGGACCAGCTGGAACCCCGGCAAGCGCCATCCCACGCTGGAAAACGACGTGGTGGTCGGCGCCGGGGCGAAGGTGCTGGGCCCGTTCACCGTGGGCAGCGGGGCACGCATCGGCTCGAATGCCGTGGTGGTCAAGGAAGTACCGCCCGGCTGCACTGCCGTGGGTGTGCCGGCGAAACTGGTCAAGTGCAAGAACGCCACGCCCGCCGACCGGCGCCGCGAGACGGCGGATCGAATCGGCTTTTCCACCTACGGCGTATCCCAGGATATGCCGGACCCGGTGGCCACGGGCATCGATGCCATGCTCGACCATATCGATTCGCTCGAACGCCGCCAGGACGAACTGGAAGCGCTGACCAAGCGCTTGTCCGAACAGCTGGCCGAATCCCAGGCCGATAAGGCCTGACCAGCGGCGCGCTGGATGACGGCGCGCACGAGCTTCGTTATGACGATCTATTTCGACCACAACGCGACCACGCCGCTACACCCCGAGGTATTCGAGGCAATGCGGCCGTGGCTGACCGAGCGCCACGGCAATGCCTCATCACTGCATCGGGCCGGGCGCGAAGCGCGGGCGGCCGTCGACGCTGCCCGTGCGCAGGTAGCCGAGTGCGTGAACGCGCATCCGTCGCAGGTGATTTTCACCGCGGGCGGCACCGAGGCCGACAACATGGCGCTCAAGGGCGTCGCGGCGGCCCGCAAGCCCGCCCGCATGCTTATTTCGCCGATCGAACATCCGGCGATTACCGATGCCGCCGAGTCGCTCGAACTTAGCGGATGGCAGATTGATCGCATTGCGGTCGACGACCAGGGCCGTATCGATATCGTCGATCTCGAGCGCCAGCTCGACGCCGGCGACGTGGCGCTGGTGTCGATCATGGTTGCCAACAATGAAACCGGCGTGCTTCAGGATATGACCGCGATCGCCGCCGTCGTGCGCGCCGCGGGCGTTTGGCTGCATACCGATGCCGTCCAGGCGATGGGCAAGCTGGATTTCGATTTCCAAGCCAGCGGCGCGCACTGCGCCAGCCTGTCATCACACAAGATTCAGGGCCCGCAGGGCGTGGGCGCGCTGATTGTCGATAAACATATGGATATGGCGCCGCTCGTGCATGGCGGCGGCCACGAGCAGGGGCTGCGTTCGGGTAGCTACAACGTAGCGGGCATTGTCGGCTTCGGCGCGGCCGCGGCACGCCTTAAGGCCCACCGCGCCGGCGAAATCGCGCATATGCGCGAACTGCGCGATCAGCTGGAAATCGGGCTCGATGCCATGCCGGGTATTACCCGATTCTCGGCCGCGGCCGATCGGCTGCCCAATACCAGCCAGTTCGCGGTGGCCGGCTACGACGGTGAAGGCCTGCTCATGCTCCTCGATCGCGAGGGCATCGCCGTATCCTCCGGGTCGGCCTGTGCTGCCGGCACCGGCGAGCCGAGCCCGGTGCTGCTGGCGATGGGTATCGAGCCGGAGGTCGCACGCGGTGCGATCCGGGTCAGTCTCGGGCCCCAGAATACGCTGGAAGACATTCAGCAGTTTTTGCTTGTCCTGGGCCGTCTGTCCGACGGAGGCGGCGTGATGCCGGGCAATATCAGCGCCTCTGTCTTGGGATGAACGCGTCAGGCGAAGCGATCTATCTCGACTATGCGGCAACGGCGCCGCTGGCGCCGGGCGTAATCGAGGCCATGCAGCATGCGCTGTTGCACGCCGATGCCAATCCCGCCTCGCCCCACGGGCCGGGCCGTGTCGCCGCGCAGTGCATCGAAACCGCCGCGAACCAGCTCGCCGCGTTGATCAACGCCCGTCCCAAGGATCTGGTCTGGACTTCGGGGGCGACCGAGTCGATCAACCTCGCGCTCAAGGGAGTTAGCGCCTTCGCCGGCGCACCGGCGCATATCGTGAGCGTGGTCACCGAACACAGCGCCACACTCGATACGCTGGCCTGGCTGGAAAAGCAGGGCACACGGGTTACACGGCTTGCGGTCGATGCCGAGGGACGTATCGATCTCGATGCGCTGGCCAGCGCGCTCGACGATGCGGCGACCCTGGTTTCGGTCATGCATGTGAACAACGAAACCGGCGTGATTCAGGATATCGCCGCCATCGGCTCACTGTGTGCCGAGCGAGGCGTGTACCTGCATGTCGATGCCGCCCAGAGTCTGGGTCGGCTTGAGATCGACGTTGCGGCGATGTCTATCGACCTGCTGTCGCTGTCGGCTCACAAGATCGGCGGGCCGAAAGGTGTCGGTGCGCTGTATGTGCGTCCGCGCACCGGACTCGCTGCGCAGCTGCATGGCGGCGGCCATCAGCGCGGGCTGCGTTCCGGTACGTTGGCCACGCACCAGATCGCCGGCTTTGGCGCGGCGGCCGCCCATGTCGCGGCAACGCGCCGCCCGGAACAGCAACGCCTGGGCGAACTGCGCGATCGGCTATGGGACGCGCTTGCCGAACTCGATAGCGTGGTACGCAATGGCGCGCCTGCCTATACCGCCGCCCCGTTTCTGAATGTGAGCGTGGCCGGTATCCACGGCGACGCGCTCTTGCTGGGCCTGACCGAGGGCACGCCCGCGCTGGCGATTTCCTCGGGCGCGGCCTGTAGCGCCGCCAAGGGCCAGTCGTCCTACGTCTTGCGGGCGATGGGCCGCACGCCGCGCGAGGCGGGCGCGAGTATCCGCTTTTCGCTGGGCGGGGCGACCACGCCCGAACAGATCGATCAGGCCGCGCGGCGTTTTATCGACGAGGTGACGCGTCTGCGCGCGATCGCGGAGGCCGCATGAGCGCTACGCCAACGCCTGCCTGGCAGGCGCGGTTTCTCGCGCCGCGACACGCGCTTGCCGATTGTGTCATTATGCAATGGCAAGGTATGGGTCGCGCGGATACGCCCGGCGCCGATGCGCGCTGTGCCATCTACCTCGCGGTCGATGGCCAGGCCTCAGCCGCGCGTATCGCCACGGCCGCGTTTGCCGTATTCGGCCCGCCGGTGGCAATTGCCAGTGCGGACTGGCTCTGCGAGCAGCTCACCGGGCGCACGATCGCGCAGGCGCGTTGCCTGGACGGGCGCGATCTGGAACAGGCGCTGGGGCTGGCCCCGGCCGAGCGCTACGCCGCGCTGCTGGTGCTCGATGCACTGGCCGATGCGTTGCGTGCACTGGAATAACGCTTCGTTTATCTGGGATGATGACGCCATGAGTGAAACGCTAGTCGAACCCGAGCAGATAACCCTGACCGCGGCTGCGGCCGAACGGATCAAAAGCCAGCTCGCCAAGCGTGGCAGTGGCCTCGGCTTGCGGGTGGGTGTACGCAAGTCCGGTTGTAGCGGGTATATGTACACCATGGACTATGCCGACGATATTGGCGCCGAGGACGAGGTCTTCGAAGCCCATGGCGCCAAGGTGGTAGTCGATCGCAAGCATATGCCGGTCTTGCAGGGCACCACGCTGGATTTTCGCTCGGAAGGACTTAACCGCATGTTCCGGTTCGAAAATCCCCATGCCAAGAACGCCTGCGGCTGCGGCGAGTCGTTTACCGTCTAGTCGTGCGCTGCGGCGCGCGCCTGACAAGCCGCGCTTCGAAACGCTACAATGGGAGGTTAGCTATCGCGCCAGCCTGTTGCTGGTGTGAATCAATCTTCTACGCGATTTCGAAGTTTTTAATTGGGAGACCCCATGGCCGTTGAGCGCACCCTGTCCATCATCAAGCCCGATGCCGTTGCCAAGAACGTGATCGGCGAGATTCTTTCTCGCTTCGAAAAAGCGGATCTGCGCATCATCGGCGCGCGCATGGTTCAGCTGTCCCGCGAGGACGCGGAAAAGTTCTATGCCGTGCACTCGGAGCGTGGCTTTTTCAACGACCTGGTGTCGTTCATGATTTCCGGCCCGGTCATGGTGCAGGTGCTGGAAGGCGAAAACGCCATCGCCAAGAACCGCGACCTGATGGGCGCGACCAACCCCAAGGAAGCCGAAGCCGGCACCATCCGTGGCGACTTTGCCGATTCCATCGACGCCAACGCCGTGCACGGCTCGGACGCGCCGGAAACCGCCGAGCAGGAAATCGCTTTCTTCTTCGGGCAGGACGGCCTCTGCCCGCGCTAGTTCGCAACCGCGCTATTCGCTCATGAGTACGATCGTCAGCGACACCACCGACACTGCCACAACGCCGGCGAAAACCGCGCGCGTGAACCTGTTCGGCCTGGATCGCGAGGCCATGTCGGCCTTTTTTCGTGAACATGGCGAATCGGCGTTTCGGGCCAAGCAGGTCATGCAGTGGATCTATGCCCGCGGCGTGACCGATTTCTCGGCGATGACGGATTTGTCCAAGGCGCTGCGTGAGCGTCTGCCCGACATCGCCGAGATTCGTCCGCCGGCCAAGATCCGCGAACAGAAAGCCAGCGATGGCACCCGCAAGTGGCTGCTCGCAGTCACCGAGGATCTGGATCCGGACAACGCCATCGAGGCGGTGTACATCCCGGAAGCTGATCGGGCGACGCTGTGTATCTCGTCGCAAATCGGCTGTGCGCTGGATTGTTCCTTCTGTGCCACCGGCAAGCAGGGGCTCAATCGCAACCTGACCACCGCCGAGATCGTCGGCCAGGTCTGGATGGCCGAGCACGATCTGCGCGCCCAGGGGCTGGTCCACGGCGAACGGGCGTTATCCAATATCGTGTTCATGGGCATGGGTGAGCCGCTGGCCAACTACCGTGCGGTGGTGCCGGCGATTCGTATCCTGCTCGACGATTACGGCTTTGGCCTGTCGAAACGACGGGTTACGGTCTCGACTTCGGGTATGGTGCCGTTCATGGATCGTCTGCGTGAAGAAGTCGACGTGGCCCTGGCGGTATCGCTGCATGCGCCCACCGACGAACTGCGCGACGAACTCGTGCCGATCAATCGCAAGTACCCACTGGCCGAGCTCATGGGTGCCTGCGATCGCTATGTGCAGGACAAGCAGCGCCGGGCGCACGTGGTTTATGAATACGTACTGCTCAACGGCGTGAACGACAACCCCGAACAGGCGCGTGCGCTGGTACGCCTGTTGGCGGATCGGCCGGCCAAGATCAACCTGATTCCGTTCAATGCCTTCGATGGCAGCGGCTATACTCGGCCCGACGAGGCTCGAATTCGCCGTTTTCAGGACATGTTGCACAATAAGGGTCTGCGTACCACGGTCCGACGCACCCGCGGCGACGATATCGACGCCGCCTGCGGTCAGCTGGTGGGCCGCGTACGCAGCAAGCAGAAACGCCATTTTCGTGACGTGCCGATCCGGGTCGAGAGCAAGCGGGCGACACCGGTATGAGCAGGCTGCGTTGGGGAGCGGTCGTCGTGCTCCTGTCCATGCTCATCGCGCTGGCTGGCTGTGCCGGTGGCGCCAACGCAGTGGACAATCAGCGCGCGGCCGAGGCCAACGCCAATCTCGGTGCCGATTTCCTGCGCAAGCAGGATAACGAAAACGCCTTGTCGCGTTTTCAGCGCGCACTCAAGTATGACAGTAGCAACACCACGGCGAACTGGGGCATGGCCGTGGTCAATGATCGCCTCGGTGAGACCGGGGATGCGCGTCGCTACTACGAAAAGACGCTGGCGCTACAACCCAACGCGGCGATCTATAACAGTTATGCTGCGTTTCTGTGCAAGGAGGGTGACGTCGACCGCGCGGTGCGCTATTTCGAACGCGCCGCCGGCAACGAACGCTACCCCGGCCGGGCGGATGCCATGGCTAACGCCGGGCTGTGCCTGCACCGTGCGGGCCGTGCCGAGGCCGCCGAACAGCATTATCGCCAGGCGCTGGCGCTGGATCCCGATCAACTGACCGCGCTGACCGGCATGGCCCGGCTGATGTTCGAACAGGGCGACTTTTTACGTGCCCGCGCGTTCAATGAGCGCGCCGATTCCGTGGCCCAGCTCGATGCCGAGCAGCTGTTGCTGGCCGCACGCATCGAACTCGCCCTGGGCGATCGTGACGCTGCTGCGGTCTATGTCGAGCGCCATAACGCCCGCGACCCGAGTGCGACGTTGTCGCTGCGCCAACTGGAGCAATCGCGCTGATGAACGAATCGACAGAGTCTTCCGAAGAACGCATTGGCGAACGCGCCGGTCGTAGCCGTTCGGACATGCAGTCGCCGGGCGGAATGCTGCGCGAAGCGCGTCTCGCCCACGACTGGTCCGTCGAGGATCTGTGCGCAGAGACGAAGCTTTCCGAGAAGGCCGTCCATGCACTGGAAAACAACCAGTTCGACGAGCTCTCGCAGCCCATTTTCGCTGGCGGGTACTATCGCCAGTGCGCCAAGGTGCTGGATATCGACACCGAGCGCATGATGGCTGCCTATGCTGCCTGGGGTGGCAAGAAGACATCCTCGCCCACGGCTCAGCCGGCGGCGGTGGAAGTCGTGCCCCAGGACGTGACGCCGCCCAACTGGCGCGCGTTCGGTGCGATCGGTCTGGTCGTGCTGCTGGCGGTGATCGGCGCGATCTTCATCTTCATGCCTGATGCCGAAATGCCCGACGAAAACGGCGCGGCCAGCGGCAGCGGTACCGCCGGCATTTCCGAAGGCGGCGAACGGCCCACTATCGGCAGCGGCAACAGCAGCGCCACCGGCGGTGGGGTGAGCTCGACGCGCAGTTCGCGCGATTCGGGCACCAGCTTGCGGGTTTCGCCCGGGCCGGGCAGCAGTGGTTCGAGCAATCGCGCCAGCGGTCAGAGCGGCGCGGCCGCCGCCGGGGCGAGCACGGGCCAGCGCATGGGCGGACGTAACGTCAATGACACGCTCGGCATCGACCGCGAGGCCGAGCGGCGCCAGCGCGAACAGGCCGCGGCGCCCGAGCCGCAGGTGGCCGCCAATCATCTGGTGGTGACCTTTACCGATCGCTCCTGGGTTGATATCCGCGATGCCAATGGCTCGCGTTTGCTCACCGGCATCTACGACGCCGGCGACAGCCGCGAATTCGATGGCCAGGCGCCGTACCGGATCACGCTCGGTTATGCGCCGGGGGTCTCCATGACCATCGGCGGCGAGGATGTCGATATCAAGTCGCAGACCACCAGTAACAGCACCGCCCGACTGACCGTCGAAGCCCGCGACAGCTAAGAAGTTCGTTCGATTCATGAGCCAGCGTATCCAGTCCATCCGTGGGATGAACGACATCCTCCCGGCCGACAATGCCGCCTGGGCCACGCTCGAGCGGGTCGCCGCGCGTGTGTTCGCCGGCTACGGCTATGAACAGATCCGCCTGCCGATCATGGAGCGTACGGGTCTGTTCAAGCGCGCGGTCGGCGAAGTCACCGATATCGTCGAAAAAGAGATGTATACCTTCGAGGACCGCGGCGGCGAGTCGTTGTCGTTGCGTCCGGAAGGCACGGCGGGTGCTGTGCGTGCCGGTATCGAGCACGGGCTGCTGCACAACGCCACACAACGGCTGTGGTACACCGGGCCGATGTTTCGCTACGAGCGCCCGCAAAAGGGGCGCTATCGCCAGTTCCACCAGTTCGGTGTCGAGGCCTTCGGCCAGACCGGCCCGGACGTGGATATCGAACAGATCGCCATGGCCGCACGCTTGTTCGCGGCTTTGGGCGTGACCGGGATGCGCCTGGAAATCAACACCCTTGGTACGCCCGACGAGCGCGCCGATTATCGTGATGCGCTGCATGCCTATTTCAGCGCCCACTTCGATACGCTCGACGAAGACAGCAAGCGCCGCCTGGATCGCAACCCGTTGCGTATTCTCGATACCAAGAACCCGGCCATGGCCGATCTGGTGGCCAATGCGCCCACGCTGCGCGAATATCTGGGCGCCGAGTCGGCCGAGCATTTTGATGGACTGTGCCAGGGCCTGGAAGCGCTCGGCATCGAGTACACCATCAACCCGCGGCTGGTACGCGGGCTGGATTACTACACCCGTACCGTGTTCGAGTGGATCACCCCCGATCTGGGCGCGCAGGATGCGGTCTGCTCGGGCGGGCGTTTCGACGGTCTGGTCGAACAGCTGGGCGGCAGTGCCACGCCGGCCATGGGCTTTGCCCTCGGGGTGGAACGTCTGATCGCGCTCATGCTCGATCAGAACGTGGCGCTGGACGATCTCAAGCCGCAGGTCTATCTCATTCACACCGGCGAAACGAGCGCGGCGCGGGTGCCGGCATTGGCTGAGGCGCTCCGTGATGCGCTGCCCGATCTGCGCCTGCGTGTGCATGCCGGCGGCGGCAGCATGAAGTCGCAGTTCAAGCGCGCCGACAAGAGCGGGGCTCAGCTGGCGCTGATTTTCGGCGACGATGAAGCCGCCGCCGACGAAATCCAGATCAAGCCGCTCACCGATGCCCGTGAACAGGAACGCGTGGCCATCGATGGCGCGGCCGCGCGGATTGCCGCGCTGCTCGCGGGCTAGCCGGGAACGACACGGGCGATCCGGAGTCTGTAGTTTTTCGTGTTCTTCGACCAATAACAAAGCAAAGCGCAACGCATGTCCGAATTCGACAACGACGAGATGAACGGCCTCAAACGCTTCTGGGAGAGCAACGGCTCGGCGCTGATGATCGGGGTGGTGCTCGGCCTGGCGGTGATCGTTGGCTGGCAGGGCTGGCAGTGGTATCAGCAGCGCCAGGCCACCCAGGCCGCCGATGTCTATCAGCAGGTCGAACAAGGCCTGGCTGGCGATAGTGTCGACGACAGCACGCTCGACGCCGTGGCACGGCTTAAAGCCGATTATGCCGGTACACCCTATGCCGCCGACGCGGCCTTGCGCCTGGCCGGCATCTACGTCGAGCAGCAGGACTACGATAAGGCCCGCGAACAGCTGGGCTGGGCCAGCGAAAATGCCGCCAACGAAGGCGTGGCGCATATCGCGCGGGTGCGCATGGCGCGCCTGCTATGGACCCAGGACAAGCCCGACGATGCCCTGGCACTGCTCGATCAAGCGCATCCGGATGCGTTCAACGCGCTTTATGCCGAAGCACGCGGCGATATTCTGGCTGCCCGCGGTGATCGCGAAGGCGCCTACAAGGCGTATCAGATCGCGCTCGAAAGCCTGCCGGCAGATATCGCCAGCCGTGCGCTCGAAACCAAGATTGCCGACAACGCGCCGGCCGATGCCGCCGACGCGCCGACCGACTCGAACAGCGCTTCATCATGAAACAACGACACAACCGTTTCTTTCGTAGCACGGGGGCCGCGATTGTGCTGGCCGCCAGCAGCGCGGTGCTTACCGCCTGTGGTGGGTCCGCCAATGTGGCAGAGCCGACGCCGCTGACCACGCTCGAGGCGCCGGCCTATCGCATGGACACGCTCTGGAAGACCGATGCGGGCGAGGGCGCGGGCGATTATGTCAGCGGTTTCGTGCCGGTCGTCGATGGCGATCGGGTCTATGTGGGCAACCAGGACGGCTACGTCATGGCCCTGGATCTGGCCACCGGGCGCAAGATCTGGCGCTCGCGTACCGGCGACCGTCTGATCTCCGGGCCGTCGCTGGCCCGCGGTCTGTTGTTGCTGGGCTCGCGCGACGGCCAGGTGGTCGCGTTGTCGGCGGCTACCGGTGAACGCGAATGGACGGCCTCGCTGGATAGCGAAATCCTGTCTGCCCCGGCCGCCAACGACCAGGTGGCGATCGTGCGTACGCTCGACGGACGCCTGATCGCCCTCGACATGGCCAATGGCCAGCGTCGCTGGACGATCGAGCGCAACGTGCCCACGCTGACCCTGCGCGGTACTTCCTCGCCCGTGTTGGTGGGCGATACCGTGTATGCCGGTCTGGACAACGGCAACGTGATCGCACTGGATGTCGCCACGGGCGAAGAGCGTTGGTCGCAGACGGTGGCGTTCCCCAGCGGTCGCTCCGAGCTGGAGCGCATCGTCGATATCGATGCCAATCCGCTGGTGGTCGATAACGAACTCTATGCGGTGAGCGCCGGCGGGCAGCTGGCGTCGCTGTCGACCACCTCGGGTCGTGTGCGCTGGCGCCATGAAGTGGCCTCCGAAGATGCGCTGGCCCTGGATGAACGCAATATCTATACCGTCGACCGCGACAGCGTGGTCTGGGCAATCAATCGTCTGACCGGCGGCGAGCGCTGGCAGCAGGACGGGCTCAAGTATCGCAAGCTCAGCGGCCCGGCGCTGCTGGCCGGTGACCTGGTGGTCGGCGACTACGATGGCTATGTGCACTGGCTGTCGTCGGATGACGGCCGCGTGATTGCGCGCGGACGCCCCTTCGATGAGCCGATTCGTTCGCAGCCGCTGGTGGTGGGCGATCGCGTGCTCGTGGTGGGCGCCTACGGCGAAGTCGCCTTGCTTTCCTTTACGCCCCGCGACGAGCGCTAGTCATCGCTACCGACGAACCCGATTTCGAACAGATCAGCGATACACCGACGCCGACGGTGCTGCCGGTGCTTGCGCTGGTCGGCCGGCCCAACGTGGGCAAGTCGACGTTGTTCAATCGGCTCACGCGCAGCCGCGATGCGCTGGTCGCCGATCAGCCGGGCGTGACCCGCGATCGCCACTACGGCTTCGCCAACTATGACGGTCGGCGGTATATCGTGGTGGATACCGGCGGTATCGGCCAGGATGACGAGGATATCGACAGCCAGGCGCTGGCCCAGACCCGCGCCGCGCTCGAAGAGGCGGACGTCGTGCTGTTCGTGGTTGACGCGCGCCAGGGCCTGATGGCCGGCGACGAAACCATTGCCGAACAGTTGCGCCGTATCGATCGGCCCGTGCATGTGGTCGTCAACAAAAGTGAAGGCCAGGTGGGTGCGACCGCGGTGGCCGAATTCCATGCGCTGGCGTTTGGCGACCCGTGGGCGGTGTCGGCCACCCATGGCGATCGCATATCGCTGCTGCTGGCTTATGTATTCGATCATCTGCCGGCACCGCGCGCCCAGGTGCTGCCCCATCATCGCGATGCCATTCGTCTGGCCCTGCTGGGCCGGCCGAATGCGGGCAAGTCGACGCTGGTTAACCGGCTGCTGGGCGAAACGCGCATGCTCACCCAGAACGCGCCGGGCACGACGCGCGATGCCGTGGCCAGCGAGTTCAGCTTCGACGACAAGCCCTATGTGATCGTCGACACCGCCGGTATCCGACGTCGGGCGCGCATCGACGACGATGTAGAGAAAGTCAGTGTGGTCAAGGCCATGCAGGCCATGGAAGCCGCACAGATCGTCATCGTCATGCTCGATGCCGCCAGCGGCCTGTCGACCCAGGATATTCGTTTGTTGAACATGGCGGTCGAGCGCGGCCGGGCGGCGGTGATCGCAGTCAATAAATGGGATGGGCTCGAAGCCAAGCAGCGCGAAAAACTGCACGCCGAATTGGTCAAACGTATCGGTGCTTTCGATTATCTGCCGTTGCTGTTCATCTCTGCACTGCACGGCTCCGGCCTGCGGGATCTGATGGACGCCATCCAGGCCTCGCACAAGGCAGCGTTTGCCGAACTGAGTACGAACGCGCTGTCACGCACGCTCGAAGACGCGGTGGAAACGCATTCGCCGCCGGCGATCCACGGGCGACGCATCAAACTGCGCTATGCCCATCAGGGCGGGCGCAACCCGCCGACAATCGTCATCCACGGCAACCAGACCCAGCGCTTGTCCGACGAATACAAGCGCTATCTCATGCGTCGGTTCCGGGAAAAGTTCGACCTGTTCGGCACGCCGATCCATTTGGTGTTCAAGAACAGCGACAATCCCTACGTACAACGCGGCAGCAAACGCAAACGCTCCTGACGGCGCTTCAAGCGCGCGTGAATCATGTGCGCGACCGGCCCGCGGCAGCACGCCTAGCTATTTCTGCCGACACAAACCAGACAGTAAACCCCGCGTGCATACGGCGCATGCCGCGGCGGGCACGTTTGAGCTAACAGGGCTCTTCGCGCTGCGCAGTTTGGGCACGGTGTGGGCCTGTCGCTGCGTGCAGTCGCGGCCTGCGGATCGACGACAAGCCTCAGTCGAAGGCGCTGTTGATGCGCCTGATGCGTTGGTATAACGCGCGCGGCTGCTAAGACTGCTAAGACTGCTAAGTGCACCAGCACCGCGGGGCGTCGTCTCATCGCACGACGCATTCGAATCGCCCATTCACGCGCGATTCGACCCGCAGATCATTGCCAAAAAAAACCCGCGTCATGCGACGCGGGTTTTTCTGCCAGCCAGGCTGATGCGCTGGCGGCGGTGCGATGACTGCTTCGCTATTTCTTGAGCAAGAAGTCAGCCACCCAGCCTTTACGGTCGTCTTCGAATTTCACGTAACGCCAGCCTTTATCCGCTTTCAGGATTTCAACCGCGTCGCCTTCCTTGGCCTGGAACAGCACCTTGGAATTCGTGCTCGATCCCGCGCGGATATTGACCGTCTTACCGCTGATCGTCGCCGACGGATACTCGGGCGGCGGCGGGGTTTTCGCCTCGGCGGCCGCAGCGCGCTCGGCTTCGGCTGCCGCCTCGGCCTCGGCTTTTGCTTTTGCCTCGGCTTCGGCCTCGGCTTTCGCTTTCGCCGCCGCTTCAGCTCGCTCACTGCAATCGGTGAAGGTGCGCTGGAACCAATTACAGGAGATGGCCGCCGTACTGGCCGTGCTGGCCGTGCTGGCCGTGCTCTGGGCGCGGGCGCCGGAATGCTTGGCCGCGGTTTCGGTGGTATAGGGCTCGGTATGGCCGTCCGAGAACACCAGATGGGGTGTCATCTTCTGGGGCACCACTTCGACCGGCCCGAGGGCGATCCGGCTGTCTTCGGCGCCTGGCAGACTGGTGGGCTTCTTGCCGTCGATATAAAACTGCCAGAGTTCGACCTCCAGCGTATCGCCATTGGGTTTCCAGCCGACGACCAGACCGTCGTTGGTATAGCTGTAGCGCAGGCGCCGGATCTGCATCCAGATCATGGCATCGTCGACATTTTCGAAGCGGCGCTGGCCTTCTTCGAGATCGACCTTGGTAATTCCGTCGGCCGGCGCCCACACGGGGGGCGTGCCTTCGAAATGGATGCCCATGCTGCCGGCAAAGCGTTCTTCGCGCGGCTCGAGCACTACGCCACGGCGATTGCCGCGCCAGGTATAGACACGACGCAGGCCCGGCCCGGCCTCGATCTTGATACGGCCCCAGGGCGCGTCGGCAACGAGTTGCGTGCCGTCGGTGAGCACGATTTCATTCTGTTCGGGCACGGCAGCGCCGCCGTCGGGAATCGGCGGTGGTTCGGGCGTGACAATACGCGGGCCGGCACAGCCGCCCAGTAGCAGCAATGCCGCCGCGAACGCGGCGACGACGGTGGAGCGGCCGCGAATCGCGGCCTGCGAAGGTAGCAGCATAAATCGAGAACCCCTTTATCTAGTGTGTCGGGTTGTGGTGGTCGTACGGCCGGCTTGCGTACCCCTCGCGTCACGCGCCGCCGGCCCTGCGGCATGGCTCAGGGTGCGTGTTCCTCCGAGCCGGTATGGATTTCGCGCACCTCGCAGTCCAGCCGGCCTTTGGCCAGAACCACGTGGATGGCATCGCCCGTGGTGAGTGTATCGGCCGATCGCAGCACATGGTTATGGTCGTCGCGAGCGATAGCATACCCGCGTTCGAGCGTTTGTAACGGGCTGACCGCGTGCAGCCCGCGGGCGGCATTGCGCAGGCGTAAATCCGCCTGTTCGAGCTGTCTTTGCATGGCACGCTGCAGGCGGTTGACACGCGCTTCGTGCGCGCTTTGCAGGTTGGAAAGCTGGCGTTGTGGCGAGGCGCGCTGCAAGCGCTGGGTCAGTGCAACGAGCCGCTCACGCGCCCGCCCCAGGCGCTGGTGCAGGGCGCGCTGCAGCCGCTGGTCGGCCACGTCCAGACGCTGCATCGGCACTTCCAAACGCCGGCGTGGGTGCTGGCGGGCCAGGCGCGCCTGCAGCGTCGCCAGTGTCTGACGCGATTGCGACAGCCGCTGGCTCATGCGGCGCTCGAGCTGCGCGGCCAGGCGCGGCAGTGTCTGTTGCCAGGCGCTCAGATCCGGACAGACAAGCTCGGCCGCAGCCGACGGCGTGGCGGCACGGACATCGGCTGCGAAGTCGGCGATGGTCACATCCACTTCGTGGCCCACACCCGAAATCACCGGAATTCGGCTGGCCACGATCGCGCGGGCGACGTTTTCGTCGTTGAAGGCCCACAGGTCCTCGAGCGAACCGCCGCCGCGCACCAGAAGCAACACGTCGCAATCGGCGCGTGCGCTGGCACGGGTCAGCGCATCAACGATAGCCGGCGGCGCGGCGTCGCCCTGTACCGGCACCGGGTAGACACGTACCGCGCCGAGCGGAAAGCGCCGTGCGATCACGCTCAGCACGTCACGAATCGCCGCCCCGGTGGCGGAGGTGATGACACCGATACGCGCGGGCGTGGCGGGCAGGGCGCGCTTGCGCTCGGCCGCGAACAGCCCTTCGGCATCCAGTTTGGCCTTGAGCTGTTCGAAGGCGCGACGCAGCGCGCCGTCGCCGGCGGGTTCGACATGTTCGACGATGAGCTGATAATCGCCACGCGCCGCATACAGGCTGACACGCGCGCGTACACGCACCAGATCGCCATCGGCCAGCGGCGTACGCATCAGCCGTGCCTTGTTGCGAAACAGCGCTGCGCGTACCTGCGCATCGCCGTCCTTGAGGCTGAAATACATATGCCCCGAGCGCGGGCGCGCGAGATTGGAGATTTCGCCTTCCACCCAGAGCAGGCCGTAGCTGTGTTCGAGCAGTTGACGCACGGAAGCGTTCAGCTCGCTGACGCTGAAAACGATGCGCGAATCGGAGGCTGGGCGGCTCATGAAATATCGTTCATCCCGGTTGGTGCATGGACCGCGCAGGGCGGCGCCAGTTCATTGTGCGCAAGCCAATCGCGCAAAATCGCGGCAGCAGACCTGCGCGGACAGTGCGCCATGCCACTCGGAGCGAAAGCATGGCCCGGCCTGTGCCTAGCGTGTATGAAAGGCGCGGGTCTTGCTTTATAATCCGCGGTCTTTGCGGCGGCGATACGGCTCACGTAAAGCCGCCCACTGCCGGCGAGCCTATGTCCCTGAGAATCAGCGAGCAAGCCCTCACGTTCGACGACGTCCTGCTCCAGCCCGCCTATTCCGACGTTCTGCCGCGCCACGTCGATCTGTCCACGCGTCTGACCCGTACCATCACGCTCAACCTGCCGCTGGTGTCGGCGGCGATGGATACGGTCACCGAGGCAGGTCTGGCGATCGCGCTGGCCCAGGAAGGCGGTATTGGCATCATCCATAAATCGATGCCCCCGGAAGTGCAGGCCCAGCACGTACGAACGGTCAAGAAATACGAATCCGGCGTGATCTCGGACCCGATCACGGTCGGTCCCGATGCCACCATCCGCGAAGTACTCGAACTCACCCGTCGCAGCCGGATTTCCGGCGTGCCGGTGGTCGACGCGGGCGTGCCGGTGGGTATTGTCACCAGCCGGGATCTGCGCTTCGAGACCCGTTTCGATGCGCCGGTCACCAGCGTGATGACGCCCAAGGAAAAACTCGTCACCGTGCGCGAAGGCGCGGGCCGCGAGGAAATCCTCGGGCTGTTCCACCAGCACCGCATCGAGAAGGTGCTCGTGGTCAACGACGACTTCGAGCTGCGCGGCATGATCACGGTCAAGGACATCCAGAAGTCCTCTGACTTTCCTAACGCCTGCAAGGATGCCCAGGGCAGTCTGCGCGTGGGCGCGGCGGTCGGCCCCGGCCCGGAAACGTTCGCCCGCGTTCAGGCGCTGGCCGAAGCCGGCGTGGATGTCGTGGTGGTGGATACTGCCCACGGCCATTCCTCCGGTGTGCTCGATACCGTACGCCAGCTCAAGCAGCGCTTCGGCGATCTGCAGATCATCGGTGGCAATGTGGGCACGGCCGAAGGCGCCAAAGCGCTGGTCGAAGCCGGCGTGGATGCGGTCAAGGTGGGCATCGGCCCGGGTTCGATCTGCACCACGCGTATCGTCGCCGGCATTGGCGTACCGCAGATTTCCGCCGTTGCCAATGTGGCTGCCGCGCTGGAAGGCACTGGCGTACCTCTGATTGCCGATGGCGGTATTCGCTACTCGGGCGATGTCGCCAAGGCGATTGCCGCGGGCGCCTATGCAGTGATGATCGGCGGCATGTTCGCCGGCACCGAAGAAGCGCCGGGCGATATCGAGCTCTACCAAGGCCGCTCGTACAAGGCCTATCGCGGCATGGGCTCGCTGGGCGCGATGAGCGGCGATTCCGGCTCGGCCGACCGTTACTTCCAGGACCCGTCCGAAGAGATCCAGAAGCTCGTGCCCGAAGGCATCGAAGGCCGCGTGCCCTACAAGGGCCCGGTGGGCGGCATCGTCCACCAGCTCATCGGCGGCCTGCGCGCGGCCATGGGCTATACCGGCTGCCACAACATCAGCGAAATGCGCACCCAGCCGAGTTTCGTACAGATCACCGCGGCGGGCGTGAAGGAATCGCACGTCCACGACGTGCATATCGTCAAGGAAGCGCCCAACTACCGCGTGGACTAAATCTGTAAGGCGGTTTCACGCCTGTCGTGAGGCCGCCTTCATGGCGCCATGCATGCAGGCCGGGCAGGCGCCCGGCATGGCCCGGGCCAGATCGGCCTGGTGGCGCAGGATATTCAGCCGGCCCAGCGGTTCGGGCAGATCGCGTAACGCCACGCCCCAGTCGCGATACAGCGTGAAGGCGTTGGTCACGATGCGCTCCGGCGAGTCCCAACCGGCGAACGGCTGGCGCTTGAAGGCGTCGCTTGCAGCCACGGCCTGAGCCGCTTCGAGCGGCGACCGGCCCCGTTGCTTCTCCGCGTACAGCGCGTTCTGAATGAAATCCCAGTAATCGAGTGCCTGCTGCACGTCGGCCCGGCCGGCGATTGCCCCGTGGCCCGGCACGAACACATCGGCCTCGAGTGCCAGCAGGCGTTCGAGGCCGGCCGTCACGTTCGCGATCGGCCCTGCCCAGGCCAGAGGCGTAGCGCCCACGAACAGCACATCGGCGGCATACACCACGCGCTCGTCGGGCACGAATACGGCACAGTCGCCTTCGGTATGGGCCGGGCCGAGTTCGATGAGTTCGAGCGTGACCCCGCTCACCGTGAGCGTATGACGCCCGCTGAACGAGTCGTTGGGGTAGGTCAGCCGTACGTCGGCGAAATCGTAGGGCGCGAACATGCCGCGCATGTAGCGGGAAAACGGCCCCAGGCCGGGCACGAATTCGAGTCCATGGCTGGCTGCGGACAGAGCACGCAAGCTGTTCGGCTTGAGCTCGTCCATCTGGGCGATACAGGCATCGGTGGCGATGATATGGCGGCCTGCCAGCAGCTGATTGCCCCACCAGTGGTCGCCATCGGCATGGCTGTTGATCACGTGCTCAATGGGCGCATCGCGCAGCAGATCCAAAGCGCCGTCGAGCATGGCCTGGGTCGTGAGAACGTCCCAGCAGGTATCGATGAGCACGGTCTGGTTGCCGCAGACCACCAGACCCGTGTTGGTCTCGCCCCAGGAACCGTTCGGCACCATCCAGGCATGGCAATGCGAACCCAGCGCATACAGGCCTTCGCGAAAGGCGGGCGTCTCGCCGAAGCGGGTGCGCTGCCGCGTCGGCCCGGTCAGCCAGCGGGGTGTCTGTTCGCTGTGGCTGGCGTTGGTATTCATGGCGTGCTGCGACCGGGGGCCGCCGCGGCAGGAAAAGCGCGTCGAAACCGCATGGCAACCTTTGCAAAAGAGGCCCTCGGCATCATCAGGCCGAAACAGGCGGGCTTTGTCAAAGCATGGGGAGGGCTCGCCGTGTTAACCGGGCGAGGAGGCAGAGGCCGGGAAGTGAGGATTGGTTGCGCGCTGTCCAGATGGGCGCAGCCGCAGCGATCGAAAAGGTCACCTCGACGCAGGGTAGGCGTTCGAACGACAGGCGGCGTCGGCTTACGGCCTTCGGCCTAAGCCATATAGGCGTCGGCTTACGGCCTCCGGCCTAAGCCATATATGGATCCGCTCCGGTAAGCAACCACGATAATCA